>CAIRMK010000451.1 GCA_903879645.1 uncultured Bacteroidota bacterium | reverse complement strand
CTAAACTTGACCACATGATTCATTTTTCGTTTCAGAAGAATTATGGAGGTTCTGTATTTTCGTTTTTTGAATTTGAAAGTGATGAGGAGGAGGAAGATGAAATTTAGCTTATTTATCAAAAATTAGTGTTTCAGGATCTGCTCCTAAGTTGGTTAAATGATTGATAATATCTTTTACTAAATTATCGGGACCACATACGTAGAAGTTTTGACTAAAGTCGACAATGTTTTCTATGAGAAAATTTCTATCGATACGTTTTCCAACATAGCCTACAATTCCTTGGCGTGTTAATACATTTACAAAATCTTGTTTGAACATGTGATGTAATTCTTCCCCCATGATGACATCGTCGGAGGTTTGATTGGTATAAATTAATCGATTTCCTCTCAATTGATTGTTTTTGTAGAGTTCTCTAAAAATGGCAATAAAGGGAGTAATACCTGTTCCACCGGCGATAAATACACCTGGTTTATTGAATTGAATCGCTCCTAATACATCATGTAAAATTAGTTCGTCATCGGCGTTAGTTCTTCCTAGCATGTTGGTCACCCCTTTATGATCATCATATATTTTAATCATAAATTCCAGAAAATTAGATTCACGCAAGCTTGTAAAAGTAAAAGGACGCAATTGGTCTCTCCATTCGGGTAAATTTATAGAAATATGGATAGCTTGACCCGGAATAAAATTAAAATCTAAAGGTTTTTCTACAACAAATCGTTTGACGTTGTGGGTAATGAATCGGGCTTCTAAAACTTTAACGATAACACTCATAAATTTGATATACTTAAGATTTTATTCAAATATATTAATTTAAAATGATTCCTTAAATTAACTGCTAAAGTTAATTGGACGTTAATGCAAGGTTAAAAGTTTATTTTAAGGATAAATACTTTATTTTTGAAGTATTGAAATTGTGTAATGAAACAAAAAATAAATATTTTAATCGGTTTGTCCTCAGTGGTTTTGATAGCCCTTATAGCAATGCAATATTATTTGGTAAAAACCACTTATGAGTATAAAGTCGCGCAATTTCATACCGAAGTAAAAGAAAAAATCGCCAAAATCACCAATGAATTTACGGATATTGATTCGACTGTAATGAATAGTAAAGACCTCTATTATGATCGTTTATTGAGAAGTTATATTAAAGACAAAAACTTTAAAAGTCAACTTAAAAGCAAATTACTAGCCAATCCGTATCGTGATGTTTTAACCGAATTATTACGAAGAAAAATCAACCTTGAATTTCCAAAAAACAAAATCGATTTTGCAGTCGTTACCAACAAGTTTATAGTTTTCAATTCGGCACAAAAATCGGATACTATATTTTCAGAAAAGCCCGTTATTGGTAATATTCTTTATGGAAATTTGGCTTCTTTGGACGATGCTTTTTCAGTTAGAAATTATGTCGGGACTACAAATGGTGATTCCAATTATAAATTATTAACGGAAGAAACCTTATTTGTTTCGGTAAAAAATTGGGAACAAATCATTTTGCAACGCATGGCAACTGTTTTGATTCTTTCAATTTTGTCAATGGTAATTCTGATTTCGTTATTTGTTATTGCTATTAGAGCCTTAATCAAACAAAAAAAAGTAAGTGATATTAAAACCGATTTCATCAACAACATCACACACGAATTAAAAACGCCACTAACTACGTTATCAGTTTCTACTAAAATATTAGAACGCAAAGAAGTTCAAGAAAATGAGGTTATTATGAATTCAGTCATTGAAACTATTAGTCGTCAGAATATTCGTTTGCAAAATATTGTCGATCAAGTGATGAACAATTCATTAGGATTTGAAGAAATTGAATTGCAAAAAGAAAAAGTAAAACCATATTCGTTGATAAAAACTATTCTTGATGATTTTCATTTGGCTTATCCAAATGTTGAAATACAATCAGAACTTTCAACTTTAGAACTTAATTTACTATTAGATAAATTTCATTTAACAACTGCTATCACTAATGTTTTAGAAAATGCTGTAAAATATGGTTGCCAAAATATCACGATTAAAACGGAAATAAAAAAAGACCAATTTACCATTAGCATTCAAGACGATGGCATTGGGATTCCGAAAAACAAACAATCCTTACTTTTTGAGAAATTCTATCGTGTCGAACAAGGAAATGTGCATAATGTAAAAGGACTTGGACTTGGATTGTATTATGTAGATCAAATTATAAAAGCGCATAAAGGTTCAATACAAGTGGTTAGCGATTTGGGGAAAGGATCCTTATTTACTATTAGTATTCCGTCAGCATAACTATGAGAAAAATACTTTTAGCAGAAGACGATATTGATTTTGGAGCCATTCTAAAACAGTATTTAGAACTTCAAAACTTTACTATAATTTGGGCAAAAGATGGTGAAGAAGCCTTAGATTTATTCAAAACAAACTCTTTTGATATTTGTGTTTTGGATGTGATGATGCCAAAAATAGACGGTTTTACTTTAGCCGAAAAAATAGTTGATAGTAATCCCGAAATTCCGTTTGTGTTTTTAACAGCTCGAAATCAGAATGAAGATAAAATTAAAGGTTTAAAATTGGGTGCAGATGATTATATTGTTAAACCTTTTGAAGCCGACGAATTGGTTTTGCGATTGACCAATATTATTAAACGAACCGAAAAAAGAAGCTTCACTAATGCACTTCCAAATCAGATTGAAATTGGTATTTTCACCTTTGACACTAATCGATTTGAATTAAAATCAAGTCAAAAAATTCAACAACTTACCGAAAAAGAAGCCTCGTTATTGTTGTTTCTATTTCAACATAAAAATCAATTGGTAAAACGCGAACAAGTTTTGAAAGCAGTTTGGGAAAATGATGATTTTTTCTCTGGAAGAAGTATGGATGTTTTTATCAGTAAACTCCGAAAATACTTAATAGAAGACACTACAATTTCTATTGAAAGTATTAGAAATATTGGTTTGGAGTTTAAAATTTTATAAAAAAGCAGACCTATAAGCCGGATTCTGTCTCCGATACATCGGAGCCTTATCATTTATCTAGTCCCGACATTACTATCGGAATCCATCTTTCTACCCTTCGACAACGGACGAGTAATCCTTAAATGTCGATATACTTGAAATTTCACCGCATAGAGTTTACCTGGTTTCACTACAGCATTACCTGTACCTGCTTTCTGTTGCACTTGTCCTATCCCGATGAATCGGGACGACGGATGTTATCCGCTATGCTACTCTTTGGTGTCCGGACTTTCCTCTCTTCATTACTGAACAGCGATAAGGCGGTCTGCGGTGCAAAGGTAGAATATTAGATATTAAATTTTAGATTTTTGATATATTTAAAATTTGATATTTGATATTTCAAACCTATATTTGTAATTCAATAAAATTCTATGGAACAATTTGTAGTATCTGCTCGTAAATACCGTCCACAAACATTTAAAGATGTTGTGGGCCAGCAAGCTATTACTAATACTTTGTTGAATGCTATTGAGACCAATCACTTGGCTTCTGCCTTATTGTTTACAGGTCCGAGAGGAGTGGGAAAAACTACTTGTGCGCGTATTTTGGCTCGTAAGATTAATCAACCTGGTTATGATGATCCTAATGAAGACTTTGCTTTTAATGTCTTTGAATTGGATGCGGCTTCTAACAATTCTGTAGATGATATTCGTAATTTGATTGATCAAGTTCGTATCCCACCTCAAACGGGACAATACAAGGTGTATATCATTGATGAGGTGCATATGTTATCCTCTGCTGCTTTTAATGCTTTTTTGAAAACATTAGAAGAGCCACCGAAACATGCCATTTTTATTCTTGCCACTACCGAGAAGCACAAAATAATTCCCACCATATTATCGCGTTGTCAGATTTTTGACTTCAAGAGAATTACGGTGAAAGATGCTAAAGAGCATTTAGCTGAAGTAGCCCAAAGCCAAGGTGTACAATTTGAAGATGATGCGTTACATATTATTGCTCAAAAGGCAGACGGAGCGATGCGTGATGCTTTGTCTATTTTTGACCGTGTGGTTTCTTATTGTGGCAACAATTTAACGCGTCAAGCTGTCACTGAAAACCTTAATGTATTAGATTACGAAACCTATATCAAAATCACTGATTTGATTTTGGAGAATAATATTCCCCAAATTTTGGTGGCTTACAATGATATATTGGCTAAAGGATTTGATGGACATCATTTTATTGCTGGTTTGGCCTCTCATTTTAGAGATTTATTAGTTTGTAAAAATCCTGCCACTTTGGTTTTATTGGAAGCTGGTGAGCAAGCTCAAGCGATGTATCGTCATCAAGCTCATAAATGTCATTCTGATTTTCTATTGCGAGGCATTGAGATTGCTAATGATTGTGATTTAAAGTTTAAATCCTCACAAAACCAAAGACTGCTAGTAGAACTAACACTGATGCAATTGTGCTCTATCAACTTTGATGGAGAAAAAAAAAAGTTGACTTTATAATTCCCCCCACTTATTTTAGAAATAATTCGTATTCCATTACGGAAGAAAAACCAATACCCAATTCTGAACTACCAACAACAAGCGAAGTACAAACTCCAACGATAGAGGTACAAAAAAGTGAAGAAAAATCAACTGAAATAGTTGTAGAGACGATAGGTGAAGTTAAAATAACTCCACAATCATTGGAGGTTGAATCAGCATCCTCTGTAAACTTACCATCTTCTAGCGCTTCACAAACCAAAGTTTCCGCTTTGTCGTTATCTAGTATTCGTGCTAAGAAAGAGCTGATGGAAGCTCAAAAAGGAATTGTAAAACCGCAAGAACAACTTCCTACAGAAGAATTTACTGAGACTAAAATGTTGGAATTCTGGTTTAAATATGCCCAGCGATTGAATGATAAAGGGCATATGATTATGGAATCGCTATTACGTATTAGTGATCCAAAATTAGAAGGAACTACTATTATTTATGAATTGCCAAATGAAGGTTCGAAGATTGATTTTGAAAAAGAAAAACCAGAACTTTTAGGTTATTTAAGAGGTCATTTGCACAACCATGATATTAGTATTGAAGTCATAGTGAATGAGAGTGTAAAAAGCAAAATAGCCTTTACACCACAAGATAAATTCAATAGATTGAACGAAATCAACCCAAATTTGGAAGAGTTAAAAAGGGTTTTTGACTTGTTGTTATAGAGCAATGAATTCGCATTACTCTTTTATATACTGTAGTCGTTTCCACTTTTTCGCTTCAGTCAAAAAAGTGGAACCATTTCCAATTAAAAAACCGTCTTGTTTATACAAACTTGACGGTTTTTCGTTGGTTGGTTAATTTATTTTTAGTTGTTTAGCATTACAGGCATCACAAGCATAGTTACAGTTTCGCCATCTTCCAATCCATCTACTGGGGTCAAGATTCCAGCACGGTTTGGCATAGACATTTCCAATTGGATTTCATCTGATTGTAGGTTGCTTAACATTTCTAATAAGAAACGAGAGTTAAATCCAATCTGCATATCGTCACCTTGGTAATCACAGGTCAAACGCTCTTCTGCTTTATTTGAGTAATCAATATCTTCAGCAGAAATGTTTAATTCTGCACCCGCAATTTTTAAACGAATTTGGTGTGTAGTTTTATTTGAGAAAATGGCCACACGACGAACTGAATTAAAGAATTGAGTTCTATCAATTAATAATTTGTTTGGATTTTCTTTTGGTATAACTGCTTCATAATTTGGATATTTTCCGTCAATTAATCGACAAGTTAAAATGTAATTTTCAAATGAGAAAGTTGCATTAGCATCGTTATAATCTATTTTCACTTCGGCATCTGAAGCTCCTAAAATACTTTTCAAGATATTTAAAGGTTTCTTTGGCATTATAAAATCGGCTACTTGAGAAGCTTTTACATCCGTACGAGCATATTTTACTAATTTATGAGCATCAGTAGCAACAAAGATCAATCCTTCTGGAGAAAATTGGAAGAAAACACCACTCATTACGGGGCGTAAATCATCATTTCCAGCTGCAAAAATTGTTTTGCTGATAGCAGTGGCTAAAACTTCAGCAGGGACTAATGTAGAAGAAGGGTTGTCTAACTGTACTGATTTTGGAAATTCTTCTCCTGGAGCATAAGCAATAGCATATTTTCCAGAGTTAGAACTAATCTCTATGGTACTATTTTCTTCAACCGTAAAAGTTAGGGGTTGTTCTGGAAATGTTTTTAGGATATCTAATAACAATTTTGCAGGAACTGCCACGCTACCTTTATCGGTTGATTCAATTTCTAATGTAGCTGACATGGTCGTTTCTAAATCAGAAGAGGAAACCGTTAACGCTTTTTTATCTAATTCAAATAGAAAGTTATCTAGAATGGGTAAGGTATTGCTACTATTGATAACGCTACCTAAAACTTGTAGTTGTTTTAATAAATACGAGCTTGATACAATAAACTTCATCTTATATTATTTTTTACAAATATATCTTAAAGAAATAGATTTCAAAAAGAATTTTATTAACATTTATGCAAATGTTTTCAGGGGTAAACAGTTGGTATGTTTTGGTGATGTAGCATATTTGTTAGTAATTGAATTTGATTTTTTTATTTAATAAATTGATTTAATCATAAAAATAAAAAAAAGTGCTTGAAATTTTCAAGCACTTTCTTTTAGTAAGATGATTTAAAAAGAATTATTTTTCTCCTTTTTCCTCTTTTTCATTTTCTTTTCCTCCTTTTTTGTGATCTTCTTTGTGTTCCCCTTTTTTATGGTGTTCTTTTTCTCTCCCTTCTTCTTTTTCTTTTCTTCCTTCTCCTTTTTTATCCTTATCGTGGGCTTTATGTTCTTTTTTTTCTTTTTCTTTTGGTTTTTGTTCTTGAGCATTAATAGTACCGGCTAAAAGAAATGCAATTAATGACATTGTTACAATTACTTTTTTCATAATTTATTTTTAATAATTAATAGTTTACCAAATGTATTTATTTATTCTTTTCAAATGAAATGTAAAACTTAATAGTAGCTTAAAAACAATGATATTGATTATTGAGTATTATCTTTTTTCTTTATTTACAAATTTGCTTATATAACTATCAAAGTATGTATCGCCAAGTTTGGCGATATATAAAAAACTTTAGTTTTATTATAAATTTTGATACTATAGTAATACTTTAACTATTGCTGATTTTTGTACCTTTGACGCATTAAAAAAGGTAATACTAAATATTTAACTTATAGATTAATGAAATTTACTGCATCACGTCTTTCATCAGGAAATAAAATGTTTCCAACCGAAATTTATTTAGAGTCAACAGGGTTAACCATTAAAATTCCAGGATTGTTTAAAGGTGAATCTAAACAATTCGATTTTGATCATATTGCTTCAGTAGAAATAGACACGCCAATGATTGGTTTTTCTACAATTTCCATCTTTGCTGGCGGCACTCAAATGACTGCTACTGGATTTACTAAAGATGAAGTAAAACAAATTAAAAAAGCCATAGAAGACCGAAAACTAAATTCAAAAAATAATACTCATGGTGCTTCTTTGAGTGTTGCCGATGAATTAAAAAAATTAAAAGACCTTGTTGACGCTGGTGTGATTACTCCAGCAGATTTTGAACAACAAAAGAAAAATCTTTTAGGACATTAATTTTATACTAGCATTAAGATGCGTTTATCGTAACTAATATTATAAGAAAGCCTTCCATAACGGAAGGTTTTCTTTTTATAATTTACTCTTCAAATACTTCCCAGTAATAGACTTTTTGTTTTTCGCCACATCTTCTGGTGTTCCAGTTGCCAATAATTGTCCTCCGTTTTCGCCACCTTCTGGACCTAAATCTATAATCCAATCGGCACATTTAATCAAGTCGAGGTTGTGTTCTACCACCAGTATTGAGTGTCCTTTGTCGATCAAGGCGTCAAACGAAGCCAAGAGTTTTTTAATATCATGAAAATGCAATCCAGTAGTGGGTTCGTCAAATACAAAAAGCGCTTTGTCTTTGGTATTTCCTTTTACTAAGAATGATGCCAATTTGATACGCTGCGCTTCACCACCCGAAAGGGTAGAAGACGATTGCCCTAATTGCACATAGCCCAAACCAACATCTTGCAAAGGTTGTAACTTCTGCATGATTTTAGTATGCTTGTGTTCGCTGAAAAACGCAATAGCATCATCAATAGTCATCGTCAAAATAGCATCGAGGTTTTTGTCATCAACGGTAACTTCAAGTATTTCTTTTTTGAAACGTTTGCCATTACAAGTTTCGCAAGGCAATTCAACATCAGCCATAAATACCATTTCTACGTTGATAGAACCGTCACCTTTACAAGTTTCACAACGACCACCATCTACATTAAATGAAAAGTGTTTTGGTTGGTAGCCTCTGATTTTAGACAGTTTCGATTTAGAAAACAAATCACGAATATCATCGTAGGCCTTGATATAAGTCACCGGATTGGAACGTGAACTTCGTCCAATAGGGTTTTGGTCTACATATTCAATATGATGAATGCGGTGGTAATGTCCTTGCATGTCGGTATATTGACCTGCTTTTTCACTCACACCTTCCAATTTCTTTTGTATGGCAGGGAAAAGTATTTTCTTTACTAACGTACTTTTTCCACTACCTGAAACACCCGTAATAACGGTCAAACATTCCAATGGAAAACGAACGTCAAGATTTTGCAAGTTGTTTTCACGAGCGCCTAGAATATCAATGTAAGTATTCCATTTTCTTCGGGTTCTTGGCACTTTTATTTCTAAACTGCCATTCAGGTATTTTGCTGTTAACGAATCCGATTGTAGGATTTCATCAAAAGTGCCTTGTGCTACTAATTCACCACCATGAGTTCCAGCTTCAGGACCAATATCGATAATCATATCGGCTTGTTTCATGATGTCCTCATCGTGTTCGACCACTATAACCGTGTTACCTAAATTACGTAGGTTTTTTAGTACTTCAATCAATAATTCGGTATCTTTTGGATGTAATCCTATACTCGGTTCGTCCAAGATATACATTGAACCTACCAAACTGCTTCCTAATGAAGTTGCCAAGTTAATACGCTGCGATTCACCACCAGAAAGCGTTGCCGAATTTCGATTCAACGTTAAATACTCCAGACCAACATTACTTAAAAATGCCAAACGGCTGTTGATTTCGATTAATAATCGTTTAGAAACCGTAGTATCATATTCCGATAATTTCAAATCAGCAAAAAACGGAATCAAGCGTTTGATAGATAAATCCACCAAATCAGAAATAGTCTTGCCACCTACTTGAATATAATTGGCTTCCACACGAAGACGTTTGCCTTTACAAGTCGTACATTTGGTTTTACCACGATAACGCGAAAGCATCACACGGTTTTGTATTTTATAATTCTTTTCTTCTAGTTCTTTAAAAAAGTCATTCAATCCTTGAAAGTATTGGTTTCCGTTCCAAACCAAATCTTTTTGCTCTTGCGATAATTCGAAATACGGTTTGTGAATTGGAAAGTCAAATTTGTAAGCTTTATTCACCAATTCGTCTCGGTACCAACCCATGCTTTCGCCACGCCAAGGATAGATTGCATTTTCAAAGATGGATAATGCCGAGTTTGGAATGACCAAATCTTCGTCAATACCAATAATGTTTCCGTAACCTTCACAAGTTGGACAAGCTCCATACGGGTTGTTAAAGCTGAATAAATGCACATTTGGTTCTAGGAACGTCATGCCATCCAATTCAAAATTAGCGCTGAATTCCAATCGTGAGTTATCTTTTAAATCTTGCAAAAAACAAATGCCTTTTCCTTCAAAGAAAGCGGTTTGAATAGCATCGGATAGACGATTAAAAAACTCTTCTTCGTCTTTGACAATAATTCTATCAATAATTAATAAGATGTCTTTGTTATCAAAAGAATGTTGGTCGATTTCGTCCAAACGTACCATTTCGTTATTGACCAAAATACGAGCAAAACCTTGTTGCAAGAGTACTTTTAGTTTGTCTTCCAGTTTTCTGCCTTCTTCCAAATGAATAGGAGCAAGGAGCAACCAACGGCTGTCCAATTCAAAAGTTTTTACTTTATTGATGACATCAGAAACAGTGTCTTTTCGAACTTCATTACCAGACACAGGCGAAATGGTTTTCCCAATTCGGGCGAAGAGTAGTTTTAAGTAATCGTATATTTCAGTTGATGTTCCAACGGTAGAACGCGCATTGGTAGTGTTTACCTTTTGCTTTTGCGTTTAGTTTTTTGATCCCGCTTTTTTCCCAACCCCAGATGTCATCTTAGCTTCCGACCGTTACTTGCCCGCATTTTAAGGCGTCCTTCCCTCACCCTGTACAATTCTGCGGAATTATACATCCTCCCGACCACCGTCTCTCTTCTTAGGGAAGTTTCGAGACGGTGGTCGGGAGGTAAAGGTTCGGGAAGGACTTGGGTTTGCGGTTGTAACGAGCGGATCTCACTTGTTTGAATTTTT
>CAIRMK010000450.1 GCA_903879645.1 uncultured Bacteroidota bacterium | reverse complement strand
TAGAGAAGTGACTATTTCTCGTGCTAAGTTCACTATAACTTATCCATCTTCTTTTATGTTGGTGGCTAGTATGAATCCAAGTCCGAGTGGTTATTTCAATGATCCTGGTGCACCGCAGAGTTCTTCTCCACACGAAATGCAACGATATATGAGTAAAATTTCAGGTCCTTTATTGGATAGAATTGATATTCACATTGAAGTGACACCTGTTCCTTTTGAGAAGTTAACAGAGACTCGAAAAGCAGAAAGCAGTGTTGAGATTCGAAAACGTGTTATCAACGCAAGAGAAATTCAGTCTAAGCGATTTGAAGCGTTCAACAACATACATTATAATGCGCAGATGAGTTCCAAACAAATTCGGGAGTATTGTGTATTAAATGAAACTTCATTAAATTTACTCAAGAATGCTATGGAACGTCTCAATCTTTCTGCAAGAGCTTATGATAGAATTTTAAAAGTCTCTAGAACGATTGCTGATTTAGAAGCTTCTGATGAAGTACATTCCAATCATATTGCTGAAGCTATTCAATACAGAAGTTTGGATAGAGAAGGTTGGTTGGGATAATTAATATAAAAACAATTGCCATGATAAAATCTATTTTAAAACTTGGAATTTTAATATTCACTAATGTTATTTTTTCACAAGCAATTCCTAAAGTAGTTTCAGGAAAGCTAGAACGAATGGAGAATTTTAAATCCATTTATGTAACCGCAAGAAATATTGATGTTTGGTTGCCTGAAAATTATTCAAACACCAAAAAATATAATGTTTTGTATATGCATGATGGGCAAATGTTGTTTGATGCTGAAACTACCTGGAACAAACAAGCTTGGGATGCCGACGATGTACTTTCTCAATTACTAAAACAAGGCAAGATACAGGATGTAATTATTGTAGGAATAGCTTCAGACGGAAACACTCGTCATATTGATTACTTTCCTCAAAAAGCCATTGAAAGTTTGACACAAAATCAACAGGATTCTATTTATAAAGCCAATAGGAGCAATGGGCAAAGTGTATTCAATAATGGTAAAGTCAATTCAGATAATTATTTGAAATTTATTGTAAAGGAGTTGAAGCCTATTATTGATAAAAAATATTCTGTTTTTACAGATGCAAAACACACATTTATTGCAGGAAGTAGTATGGGGGGGCTAATTTCTATGTATGCTATTTGTGAATATCCAAATGTGTTTGGAGGAGCTGCATGTTTATCTACGCATTGGCCTGGTATATTTTCTGTAGAACATAATCCTATTCCGAATGCTTTTTTTAATTATTTGAAGAGCCATTTACCTAATCCGAAGAACCACAAAATATACTTTGATTATGGAACGGCAACTTTAGATGCCATGTATGAACCCTTCCAATTGAAAGTAGATGAAATAATGAAATCTAAAGGTTTTACTGCTAAAAATTGGATGACTCAAAAATTTGAAGGTGCTGACCATAGTGAGAAATCATGGAATAAACGATTAAATATTCCTATTGAGTTTTTGTTGAAGAGATAGTTCCGACAAATCCGTTAATGGTCATTTGTATTGGTAATTTTACTTTTCTAATAGTGTTGATCTTTTAAGTTGAGATTGCTCAAAGTTTAGTCTAGGTGAAAGATAACCAATGAAATAATCATTATATGAAATTTCACTTCAAAACAAATATAATAAAAAAAACTACAACTTTTTATTGTTGCAGTTTCTAGTTCTTTTACTCATTTATGTAAATC
>CAIRMK010000449.1 GCA_903879645.1 uncultured Bacteroidota bacterium | reverse complement strand
CCTGGCCCTAGTGCACCGTAAAATCATTAACGAGCGGATCGAGGCGCTGAAAACTGCCGGCATCAATGTCGAAAGAGTATCGATAAGCTCGGAGGCCGTATGCAGCTGGTTTGATTTTACCTATATGCGGGATATGAAGGAGAGCGATTACGAATCTATAGCCCTTTTAAATATCGACTCGAATTATTCCGACTTTATCGCGATCCAAAAGGGAAAATTTGTATTTACGAAAAATTTATTTATCGGCACCAACCATATTTTCGATGAGTCCGAACCGTACAAAGATAAATTGGCCGAAGAGCTTAGGCGCTGCATCCAGCGTTATTATATAGAAAAGAACAGCTCAAAGATAACGAAGATGTTTTTGTGCGGCGCGGTAAAAGATATAGAATCCCTGGATACCGCCCTGGCCGCCGTCCTGGATATGGCGGTAGAGAAGACGGACGCTTTCAGGAATATCAGGATAAAAGAAGAGCAAAAGCGCGCACAGGCAGAGGGCTTGAAATTTGTCGCGCTTACGCCCCTTATCGGCGCGGCGTTGAATAAGGGGGAGCTGGGGCTCGACCTGATTCCGGGCGAACAGAAAATTTTTAAACTGATGGAACTTAAGCGCCGGGACCTGACCACTATGGGAATTCTCTTCGTATCCATAGTCATGGTCCTGTCGTTTCTTTTGCTCATGAGCCTTTCTTATAAAAGCATCTTTTTGGCCCAGCTGAAGAAGAAGGTCGACGAGGTATCGAGCAGTTCCGGCGATATCGAAAAGATGCGTATGAGCGTAGAACTTGTAAAGCGCACGCTCAACACCAAGACATCCTCATTAAATATCATCCACGAGATATACAAAGTCACGACTCCCGAGATTTATTTTACCAGTATCGATATCGACGAGAGCACGCAGGTCGTCCTGAAAGGGCGCAGCCCCGCCATGTCCAATGTTTTTAAATTTGTTAAAAAGCTGGAAGAGTCAAAGATGTTCGCCAATGTCAAGGCCTCCTATACCAGGACGAAGAAAGAAAAAGAGGGCGACAAGGAAACGGAATTTGCCGAATTTGAGATCGTCTGCCCTTGCAAGAAAGAGTGATATGAATTTTTTACATAATCTGTCCAAAAAGGAAAAATTGGGAATCGCGCTGGCCGCCTTCGTAGTCATGTTCGCGCTGGCAGATTGGCTCATCATAACTCCGATCGGCGGAAAATTTAAAAAGATTAATTCCGAGATAAAGATGAACAAAGTGAAGCTGGCGCAATTACTGCGCAATTTAAAGCAGAAAGACCTGATCGCCGGGGAATACCAGAAATATGAGCGCTATATAAAATCGAACTATTCCGAAAGCGAAGAGGTGTCTAAATTGCTGGAGGAGATAGAAGGTTTAGGCCGCACGGCCGGCATATCCATCAATGACATAAAGCCTCAACCCCCGAAACTGGCAGGCATATACAGATATTATATTATTTCTGTAATTTTGTCAATTTTTTATTTTTCTAACTCTCTTACGATTTCTTTTTCTTCTTGTATATCGTAAGCGTCCGCACTTCCACCAATAGGATATTCTGGTGAATAATTTTCAGAACCATTTTCGTCTATTTTTTTTATAATATCACCAATCCTTTTTGATGTTTTTTCGTTTATTTCATCCCCCCATTTTTGGGCTAAGGATATTAATTGCTCGGTATCTAATTCGCATAACCAACCATCAAAAAAATCGGGCATATCATCATCAAGAATTGTAGGATTTTCTTCGAAACAAATTTCTTCTAAGTAGTCATTAAATGTTTTCATAATATGTTATTATAT
Organism: uncultured Bacteroidota bacterium; assembly: GCA_903879645.1. GTDB lineage: Bacteria > Bacteroidota > Bacteroidia > Flavobacteriales > Flavobacteriaceae > Flavobacterium. The sequence continues at coordinate 3,534 of CAIRMK010000449.1, read as the reverse complement.
GTTTAGTATATCAGATTGAAATTATTTGTCAATAGCTAATAACTTTGCAACAGATTTTCTTATTGGATAGACGCTCGGCGTATCGAACGGATCCTCTGGGTTAGCTGGAATTTCTATTGCATCATAAAAAGGGCAATAATTATTTTTGCGCCATTTTGTAATTTTAGAATTAGGATATTTTTCTAAAATATTTTTTACTTCCAGATAATTTAATTTTATCATTTTGTATAATAATTATATTTTGTTCTTTCTTCTACAAAATATTTATTATTTCCAACATCAATAACTTTTTCTTTCCCCAATAATGGAATCCAGCATAAATTTATAACTTGCGGGCGATCATCTAAAACATATTTTACCAAATCGGGATTTTTAAAATATGTTTCAAAAATTCTTTTTTTAATAACATAATCTTCTTCATGATTGCCCGCCATTCGCATAAATAATGCTTTATATTCAAATGGTATTCGTGTTGATAACCACTTTTCTGTTTGTTTTCTATAATTATCGGGTCTGCCCGAAACAAAAAATATTTCATAACCCAAATTAAACAAATCATTTACATTACCTATAATATCATATCTTCCCAAATCATCGCCCATACTACCAAAAAACAATTTCCAATCTTTTTTTTCTCCGCTAACAAAATTTAATCGGTGGTCAATGTTTGCTATCGTTCCGTCAATATCGCAAAGCACATATCCTTTTATTGGCGCGGGGTATAACTCGTTTTGCATTGCCATTCCAACAATTACAGATTTCCCAACTGATTTTTCTCTTAAAGAATCGCGCCTAATACATTCCTCAAATGGAGTATCAATTTTTATAATTTCAACTGTAGCCTCGACTTCTTTTGCCAATTGCTTCCAGCTTTCAATTGTACCCGAAAATAAATTAGTATCATCAATTACGGTTCTGATATTTTTAGATAAAAACATTTTAGCTAATATACGAGCCGAATCTTTAGTTAGTCCTTCGTTTATCCCATTCCAACGATTGAAGTGTAACATCTCCCTAATCAAATCTCTGTTTATACGAATAGTGTTTCCTTGTTTGACTAATTCGGAGGCTTTTGTACTCTTACCCGAACCTTGTAATCCTTGAAGGATGATTAATTTTGCCATAATTTTAAATTTCGTTTTTAAATAATTTTTTCCCTGATGGGCGAATTTGTTTCCAAATAATTTCTGAATAATCTTCATTATCAAGCATTTTAAAACATACGCCCGAATTTTTAAATTGTTTAATATACAACGCTTGCTCTTTTCTTGTTGTTAAAGTTTTTGCGTGGGCGGTTATTTCTTTACAATTTTTTTCTATTTCAGAATATTTATCAGTTAATTCGGTTACAACAGAATTTATCCACGAAAACATCTCATCGGGAACTTCTTTGATAATTTCTTTCATATTACCGCCATCTTTTAAAATTTGCCAAATACCAATTTCTGATAGCTGGGTAATTATTTTATGTAATTTAACATATTGCGGAAATTTAATTTTTAACCTTAAATCTGAAATTGGAAAATGAATTACAAATCCTTCTTCGTTTTCTTTATCCATTTCCAATAATTTAGATAAATCAGTATTTCCGATTTTCTTTACTGTTCTAATTGGCGCGGGCATATCAAAAAATACAGTTTTGCCAGTTTCATTATTGACGCTACCAAGATATACCAATCCAGAAAAATCATACTGCACTACAATTTTATTTTGTGGGAATACAACTTCAAAAAGATGAGTATATCCATTCGCATAATAATCGGACTTTATATTTTCATTCCACCAATTTGTAGCCCATATTGCTTGATCCGAAACGAAAGATCCTCTGGTAGAAAAACAATCTTTGCCGTTAATTTTACTATGTATGATTAAAGAGCCGTCAATTTTATCTGTAATAGTAGGAATTTCGTTCGGGATATTTTTTCCGTTGTTAATATGTTCGGCGTAATTGAAAAATTTGGAAAATGGGCGAGCTATGATTTTATTTTTTTCAGTGTCTAATATCAATCCTCTACACATCATAGTTGTTTCGTCCCATGCCCGTTCAAATTGTGTTTGCTCTGTGTAGTTACATACTTTTATATTTTCATATACGGGATGAGTTTCGCAACGAATTAATCCTTTTTCAATATATGGTTTTATTTGTTCAAATTTCATATTTTATGGTGTTTATTAGCCCCGATAATTTCTAAGACGAACAAATCTACCTCTTTGCTATTATCGTGGCTGTATCAAGCCCGTAGGAACTGCAAAGTGGCATAGGATAATTAACTCTTACTATCAAAATCGGGCGTTTTGTTATTTAGAGCTTTTACAAGCAGTACATTTTCCTCTAATAGTTTTTTATTTTCTTCCAATATTTTTATATTGTCTTTAGTAAAAGCAACTTCTTGAATTAATAGTTTTTCTTTGCAAAAAGCATACACCATATAAAATCCCATTCCAAATCCAATTAAAATTCCAACACTTAAAGCGATTATTTCGTTTATCATATTTTTTATATTAATCCTTTTTCTACATAACTTATCAATTTCGGGTCCGCTTCTGTTTTTTTATAATTTCCGGTATATTCATTACAAAAGTCGTCATCATTTGATTCGGGAAACCCATAAGATTTAGGTGGGCAAAAATGGCATTTCCCTCTATTGCTACTTCTACTAACCCAAAATCTACAATTTTTACATTTATTCATATTTTTTTATTCAAAATATTCACATTTATCAAACAAATAATAATTGAGTAAATCTCTATCGGCGGTATATAATTTTTTTAGATTTCTGAACATTAATAAATTATATTCGTCATTACGACTAATCGCTTCGTCAATGCCCTGTGAAATTAACCAATCATCTACTTTCTTACAATCAATACTTGCTTTCCGAGATGTTTCTGTTCGTATGGCGGGCGGGTATGGTATTTCTCTTCCAGTTATGGTTGTTATAGTTTTCATTGCATTATATCAATTAATGCTTTTAATTTATTATTGCCGGTAACAAAATTATACGATTTACCGTCCACAACCACAAAGTATTTCAACACTTCGCTATCCATAATATCATCAGTACAAAATTTTCCAAAATCATAATCAATCTGCTCGCCCAAATCAATTAGTTTTTTCTGTTTCATATAATCTTGTCAATCTTATAATATCATCAATATCTTCCATTAAAAACTTATGAGATCTAATACGGCTTCTTCCAATTTGGTAATTAATATGTATAAAAATATCCTTAATTTCTTTTAAAATTAAATTATTAAAATGTTGCTTCATAATTAGAGCAGTAGGATGAATCAAATTATAACTTTGGATCTTAAACTTTAATTCAATAGGTAATTTATTCATTCTATATATATTAATTCTAGATATTTATTTTTTCTTTAAGTCATTTTAAATTTAAAGTATAAGAATAATTAATTATGTTTTCGCTTTCAGATAATCAATATCAAGAACATCAGTTTTTTAATACCCTTCTCTTATCTCCATATTTTAAACCGGGTTCTGTTGGTTTATTATCTACAGTTCCATAATAATAT
>CAIRMK010000448.1 GCA_903879645.1 uncultured Bacteroidota bacterium | reverse complement strand
CCATCTTTTGGAGTTGGTTCAGGTATTTTATTTACAATAACTGTAAATGGTTTTATATCAAAACAATTTGGCGCTAAGGCATTATTAACTCTAACATATAAAGATGTATGAGTAGAATAAGAAACAGGATTGGTATTGCTGGAAGCATCACTTAAACTTTCATAATATGTTACAGAAAATTCTGGTCCTGTTTGAGTTCCTAAAACAATGCTATTTAATGTTGATAAATTAAAATTAAATACTCCATCATTTGTACCGTCTTCATCACAAACTGTTCTATTAGGCAATGGAATAGCATTTGCCACGGGAGGAGTTACTACAGTAACTACAAACATACTTTCATCTGAACAATTTGGATTAAATCCTGAATTAGCAAAAATATAAATATTTTTAGTGACATGAATTACAGTTCCTTGAGCAATTATTCCTCCTGTTCCATTTGGACCATTATAGTAATTACCATGAACTAAATTTGGTAAAGTATAGCTATCACAACTAGTCACATTTGGTAGTTTATCTACACTAAAAATAGTTATCATAAAATTTTTCTCAATAAAACAATTATAAGAAGTTCCTGTTTCGGCGTAAACATAAACTTCTTGACTTGTAGTAATTATATCTCCAGCATGAAGTTTTGTTCCTCCTTTATTAGGATGTGTATAATAATCTCCCACAGTTAATGCAGGTAATGTATAAGAATTACATGTATTAACATTTGGAATTGCTACCAACATTGGAGTCGGAATTATGTTTACCATAAAATTTGACTCATCTGTACAGTTAATTCTTTGTGCAGATTCAATAAAAACAAATATTTTTTGAGTTGTATTAATAACTGTACCAGCAGGTATTTCAAAACCAGAACCATATTGTCCACCTGTTTGTGTATAATATTTGTTACCTGTTGGTAAAACTGGTAAAGTATAGTTATCACAAACCGTTACATCTTGTGGTTGATATGCATTTATTTGATAAACATTTACTTGAAAACTTGTTTCAGCAGTACAGCCTAATACATTCGCATAAATATAAACTAATTGAGATGTAGTTAGGACCGTTCCGCCAAGCATCATAGTTCCTGTTCCGCCAGGACCGGTGTAATAATTTCCTTGCGTTAAATTAGTTAAAGTATAAGAGTGACAAGAATCTATTGTTCCCCTAGAATCTATTACAGGTTTTTGATTAACTGTAACAGTAAAACTTATTTCATTATTACAACCTGTATTGTTACTAATATAAATATATAATGTTGTCGAATTAGTTAATATGTCTCCTGCATGAAGCATTACTCCTGTTCCGCCAGAACCTGTATAGTAGTTTCCCGTTGTTAGTGCTGGTAATGTATAATTTTCACAACCTGAAACAACCATAGGAGCAGAAATAACTGGTAAAGTGATAGTTACTACAAAATTATAATTTAATGTACAATTTGGTTGAGATTGTGACTCAGCATACACATAAATTGTTCGCGTTGTATTAATGACAGTACCGTCGGGTATAATAGTTCCTGTTCCGCCAGGTCCAGTATAATACTTTCCTACTGTTAATGGAGGAAGTACAAATTGTGCACATTCTGTTGTAGAAGTTGGAAAGTTAAGTCCAATTACTACATCAAAACTAGAATCACTAACACAAGTTCCATTTACACCATGGATATATATGGTTTTAGAAGATGTAATTGCCGTACCTGCGGGAAGTAAATTTCCTGTTCCATTAGGTCCATCATAATAATTACCAAAAGACAATGGTTGAAGAATAAATGAATTACAATCAAATCCATTTGGCAATGTAGGAACAGTTTGTGTAGGTATTATAATATAATTTGTAGGTATATCAACAACACAAAAAGGAGGCAATGTAGATACATAATGAAAGTAAATAGTTTGGCTAGTATTAATAATGGTTCCTCCTGGAAGATTCATGCCTCCGCCATTAGCTTCAGTATGATACTCTCCTAAAGTCAAATTAGGTAATGCATAGCTACCACAATAAGTATTTGAATTTATTGTAGGATCATTAGGAATAACTACAGTTACTTTAAAATGAGTTTCATTTGGACAACCTGGAACCGTATTACTTATGTTATAAATAAATATAGTTTGAGTAATATTTATAATATCACCTGCAAATAAAGGTGTTCCATGTCCTCCAGAAGCAGTAAAGTAATTACCATTTGTTAACGGAGGTAAAATATAATTCGTACAAGTAATAACATCCAAAAGAGTATCAACAGGAGGAATTGGAGCAACAACTAAATTTACTGTTGTTGTACTATAACAATTAGCATCTGTTACCAATTGAATTCTTATATAAATTATTTCATTAATAGCTGTTGATTGACTTGTTATTGGATTGATTCCTGCATTTGCATTAGCCAAGGTTTTATAATAAGTAACTTTATACATTGAGCTAGAAAGACCATTTAAAACACTAGTTGTTAAAGTAGTCAAATTGAAGTTAGCTTTTCCATTAGCACCAGCACATTTTATATAATCACCAGGAGGCGTTGCTACTGGTGAACTACCAGGTAATAATTGAAATGATTTTACCGTATAGCATCCAGTAAAAATATTATTGATTCTTACATAAATCGTTTGATTTAAAGCACTAGTATAATTTAATGGTAATGCATTACTATTAGCGTTTGCATCTGCCATTGAAGAAAAATAGGCTACAGTTGTATTGGGGTCAAGTCCATTAATAACAATAGGAGTATTATAAGATAAATCAAAATTATAAGTTGCTTGCCCTGAATCACATTTGTAAATATTTTTAGGATTTGGTGTTGCAAATACCGGATAATATTCAACGACTATCGTATTAGTTATGGTTTGACAAGGAAAAGCTATATTAGTATAAATTAATTCATAGCTTCCTGCTTGATTTACTGTAATTGAAGGAGAATTCTGTCCAGGCATAACAACACCATTTTTTTTCCATACAAATGAATACGCTGTTGGATCTAAACCTGAATCAATTATTTTACTTTGTCCCGCACAAATAGCACTATTAGTAGCAACAGTGTCGTCACTTCCTAAAACATTTTGACCAATATTAAAACTATTTGAAGATAAAAAAATTGCAGAATCTGATTTATAATCTCCTCTATCTGCAATAACCAATTTAATTTTATATTGTCTGTTTGGAATTAGCACTGCCGAAGCATTCATTACTTTAGTTTGTCCATTAAAATTTGTAGCTGATCCTGCAGCACTTAATCCTCCATTAAATGAACCAAAATATTGCGAATTTACTGAAGGACATGTTGAATTATATAAGAAATCCCTAATCGTAACAACAGAAATTGGAGTAGTTGTACCCGGAACAACAGCTAGATTAGTAGTTACACCAGTTGTCATATCTGTTAATAAAAAGGCAAAAGCATCCGAAAACTGACATTGAAAATTACCATACTCTTCAGAAGCAAATAAGAAATTAAAATCAAAATGTGGAGATAATGGTGCAAATTGAAATTCTAAAACAGAAGCATTAGTTGAGTTCATAGGTATCCCTGAAGCTGCTAAAGTAGCTTCTAAATCAGCATCCCCTAACCAGGCATTTGAACCTGAAGATAACATGGATGTATTTGGTCCAGCAGCATCTTGAACATTTCCAGTGCTCAAAATAACGCCACTCGTCATAGGAAAATTTGGATTAGTATTACTAAAATAGCCAATCCCATTCGTTGATCCAAAATTAGTTCCTGTTCGCCATGTAATATTATTTGCATTTATGCAAGGTGAATTAATCAGCACATTGTTGACCAATTGCGGTACTGTGTAAGTATTTGTATCAACGGTTATCGCTTGAGAAAAAGCAGTAAACGTAGATAAAATAATTAGTAGGTGTAATAGTTTTTTCATACGACATTCATTTGGAAAAACAAATATTGCAAATAATATCTGTTAAAAACAAATTAAATCGATGAAATGCGTTTTTTTTTATTTTTTACATACAATTTTCCTACATCAACATTAATTAAAAATTAATTTAATTAGAATAGTAATTATACTCCTTTTTTTGATTCCCTATTTTCTAATTAAAATATATCTTTGCAACCACTTAAAAGTCAAATATTCTCTTTCGGAAGCGAATGGTACGAGGTGTCCGACGAGTACGACGCTTCCGTAACAGGATTCACTGGTACTGTGGAATATTACGGCTATCTTAATTCTTCGGGGAAGTGGATAATTCAACAACATAATATTACTACTGGTGCATACAGATATGCAAATGGGACAAGTTCTTACGCTACCGCTTGGGCGTTAGCCATTGCGGGTAGTTTAACGGGGTTTGGATATTATAATGCTCTTAAGAATACTACTCCTTAGCTTTCTTTTATGCTCACCTTCTTGGGCAACCGTTCCCGTTGAACGGTATCCATCGGGTACGCCTGTTCAAGTCT
>CAIRMK010000447.1 GCA_903879645.1 uncultured Bacteroidota bacterium | reverse complement strand
CACTCCAAAATTAATTAGTAAATCTATTAAAGCAATTGAAAACTATAACAAAAACAGTTTTGGAACTGATACGACAAAAGATCAACTCATTCAAAATATTCTACTAATTATAGGTACCACGATTATAGCTGGGATTCTAACTTTCTTAATGCGTCAAACTTTGATTGTCATGTCTCGTCATGTCGAATTTGATTTGAAAAATGAAGTTTTCAAGCACTATGAAGTTTTAGATCAAAATTTTTATAAAAGTAATCGTACGGGTGATTTAATGAATCGAATTAGCGAAGATATTGCTAAAGTAAGAATGTATGTTGGACCTGCTGTTATGTATACAATTAATACTATAATCCGTTTTACAGTAGTAATACTATACATGTATAATGTATCCCCTCGATTAACTTTGTATACACTATTACCTTTGCCACTACTATCTTATATTATTTTCAGACTAAGCGTAGAAATAAATAGAAGAAGTACCTTATTCCAACAATATTTATCCAAAGTTTCTAGTTTTACACAAGAGATTTTTTCAGGAATTAGAGTTATCAAGGCTTATTCTTTAGAAAATAATAATCAGAAACACATCATTGATTTGGCCAATGAAAGCAAATCAAAAAGTATGAGTTTGGCTAAAGTACAATCGCTATTTGGCCCTTTAATGGCGACACTAATTGGCGTCAGCAATTTGGTCGTAATCTATTTTGGAGGACTGATGTATATACAGGGTTCCATCAAAAGTATTGGAACAATTGCAGAGTTTATTTTGTATGTTAACATGCTCACTTGGCCTGTAGCCTCTATTGGTTGGGTTTCATCATTAATTCAAGAAGCTGAAGCCTCTCAAAAGCGCATTAATGAATTTTTGAAAATAGAACCCAACATCAAGAATACAACTGATAAAAAATCAGTAATTGAAGGTGAAATTTCTTTTAATAATGTCAGTTTCACTTATGAAGACACGAAAATTGTAGCTTTAAAAAATATTTCTTTTACAGTTAAAAAAGGAGAAACCTTAGCTATCTTAGGGAAAACTGGCTCTGGCAAATCCAGCCTACTTTCTTTATTAACGCGAATGCATGATGCAGAAGAAGGCACTATTCTAATTGACGGTATTCCACTTTCAGATATTAATCTAATTGATTTACGCGATAGTATAGGAATTGTACCTCAAGATTCTTTTTTGTTTTCAGATACTATAAAAAACAACATTAAATTCGGAAAAGAAACTGCAACTGATATAGAAGTCATAGATGCAGCAAAAAAAGCGGTTGTGCACGATAACATTATTCAATTTAATCAGCAATATGACACGCTACTTGGTGAACGAGGAATTACACTTTCAGGAGGGCAAAAACAACGCATTTCGATAGCAAGAGCAATCATTAAAAATCCTAAAATATTGCTTTTTGACGATTGTTTATCAGCTGTTGACACCCAAACGGAGGAGAAAATATTAAATAATTTAGTAGCGATTTCAAAAAATAAAACTACAATTATTGTCAGTCATAGAGTCTCATCCGCTAAAAATGCGGACAAAATCATCATTTTAAAGGAAGGAAAAATCATCCAACAAGGCTCTCATAATCAATTAGTAAACCAAGAAGGTTATTATAAAGAATTATATTATAAACAACTTTCTGAAAAAGAAGTTCAATAATTCTTGTTTGGTAAAGTTTTTTTTATCATTTTCGTGAAAGAAAAACTACTAATTGACAGAACGAATATGAGAGAAAATGACATGTTAGAAAAAGACGAAATTTTTTCTAAAGTTTTAAGAGCAGGACGAAGAACTTATTTCTTTGATGTAAGAGCTACTAAAGCTGATGACTATTACATTACCATAACTGAAAGTAAAAAATTTACAGAAGAAGATGGTTCTTTTCATTTTAAAAAACACAAAATCTATTTGTATAAAGAAGATTTTACAGCATTCAAAGAAATTCTTGATGATATGACTTCTTTTGTATTAAATAATAAAGGGGAAGAAGTAATTTCAGAAAGGCATCAGAAGGATTTCAAAAAAGAATATTATACCGACGAAAAAGACGAAACATTGAATTCCGAAAAAAGTTATACTGACATTGACTTTGATGATATCTAAGTAGTTCAAATAAGGCATAAAAAATCCAAAAACTGAAAGGTTTTTGGATTTTTTATGCAATCCTCAGTCCATTAGCTACTTTTTTATCTGATGTCAACAACACTATATCATCTGCATCTACCGCTCCTAACACTAAACATTCGCTCATGAATTTCCCGATTTGTTTCTTTGGAAAGTTTACAACAGCAATAATTTGTTTCCCTATTAATTCATCAATTGAATACCTTTTTGTAATTTGAGCGGATGACTTTTTATTACCGATCTCACTTCCAAAATCAATCGTCAATTGATAAGCGCTTTTTCTTGCTTGGGGGAAATCATTAACTTCTATAATAGTTCCTACTCGCATTTCTACTTTTTCAAAATCGTTCCACACTAGCTTATTTTCCATTCTTTTTTTATAAAAAAACACTAGTAAATCAGAGTGCTTAATTGAACTTTTTATTTAGATAAATAGGCCATAATTTTATCCATATCGGCATCCTGAAGATGGGCTTTAGGCTGCATTTTTTTTAAAATTGGTTGCCAATCAGTTACTGAATACCCTTTGGTATCAGGCAATTTATGACATCGCGCACAATAACTACCGTAGATCTCTTCGCCTTGATTTTGTTTTAAAACTAATGCTGCTCTTTCTGCAGTAGCTTGTTTAGCTGCTTTTGATGGCCCACAGGAATACAACAGGACTACTAAAAGAGCAATTGTTACAATTGTATATTTCATTAGGTATTGGTTTAGTAAGGTAAAAATAATAAAAAAAGCTACCCAAAGGCAGCTTTAATTTTTTTTAACAAATGTTTTTGATTATTTCACATCCATCAATTCTACATCAAATACTAAAGTAGCGTTTGGTGGAATAACTCCTCCTGCTCCACTAGCTCCATATCCTAAATAGGATGGAATTACAAAACGAGCCTTATCTCCTACTTGCAATAAAGCGATTCCTTCATCCCAACCTTCAATAACATGTCCTTTTCCCAAAGGAAATTCTATCGGTTTTTTTCGTGGATAAGACGAGTCAAATACCTTTCCGTTTTCTAATGATCCTTCGTAATGAACCGAAACAAGTTTTCCATTTTCAGCTTTTTTTCCCGAACCTTTTTGAATCATTTTGTATCGCAAACCACTCTCTGTTTTTTCAAACCCAGCAGCTAATTTCTCCATTGAAGCTTCGGCTTGTTTTTTAGCTTCCTCAATTTTTTTTAATCGTGACCCTTCAAAAGTTCGAAATGCTTCAATAGCATTCCATTTTTCAGCCTCTGCACCTACTCTTACAATTTCGATGCTTTCAATAATATCACCTTGCGCAATTTCATTAACAATATCTTGTCCTTCCACTACATTCCCAAAAACAGTGTGTTTGTTATCTAACCAATTAGTTGGCACATGGGTAATAAAAAATTGAGAACCATTACTAGCAGGACCTGAATTTGCCATAGACAATACGCCTGGCTTATCATGTTTTAATGTAGGATGAAATTCGTCTTCAAAACTATAACCAGGACCTCCTGACCCAATTCCTTGAGGACAACCTCCTTGAATCATAAAATCAGGTATAACTCTATGAAACTTCAATCCGTCATAATACGGTTTTCCCATCGGTTTTGCTGAATTTTCTAATTGTCCTTCTGCCAATCCTACAAAGTTTCCTACTGTACCTGGCGTTAAGTCATGTGTCAATTTCACTAAAATCGAACCCTTGGTCGTGTTGAATTTAGCATATATTCCGTTTTCCATTCTATTATATTTTTTATTTATAATGCAAATTTAAAATAATATTGTAGAATAACAGTATAATTGTATTTTTGAATAAAATTAAATCTAAAAATCATGGACTCTATTTACAATAAAGCATCTAACGATGCACTGATTGCCCGAATTAACAAACTAAGTCCTGAAAATAAATCGCATTGGGGAAAAATGTCTGTTGACCAAATGCTTGTGCATTGTAAACTTGCCACTGATGTAGCTTTTGAAAAACAAGATTTAAAAATTAATTTTTTGATGAAACTTTTAGGAAAGTTGCTCAAGAAAAAAGTATTTTATGGTGGCGATATGGGTAAAAATTCACCAACTGCCAAAGAATTCATCATTACTGAACATCACGATTTAGAAAAGGTGAAAGCAGCATTAATAGCAAATATTAGTCGCTTTGCTTCTGAAGGAAAAACTTCTATTCAAACTATGAACCATCCTTTTTGGGGCAAGATGTCTTATGAAGATTGGGATGCTTTACTTTGGAAGCACACCGATCATCATTTGAAACAATTTGGCGTATAATAACAATAAAAAATGCAAGATAATCCCGACTACATCCTTTGCAATAAAACGGCATGGAACAATAAAACAGAAGTTCATATCAATTCTGAATTTTACGATATGTCTGCTTTTTTGAATGGAAAATCCACTCTAAATGACATCGAACTAGAGCTTCTTGGAGATATTTCCAATAAAAAAATACTGCATTTACAATGCCATTTTGGTCAAGATACTATGACTTTTTCTAGAATGGGGGCAAAAGCAACAGGGATAGATTTGTCAGACAAAGCCATTGACAAAGCTGTAGAATTGGCACAAAAATTACAATTAAACACAACCTTTATATGCTGTGATATTTATGACACTCCTAAGTATATTGATGAAAAGTTTGACATCGTATTTACAAGCTATGGAACCATTGGTTGGCTCCCCGACTTAAATAAATGGGCTAAAGTAATTGCGCACTTTCTCAAACCAAACGGCTCATTCATCATGGCAGATTTTCACCCCTTTGTTTGGATGTACGATAATGATTTTAAAGAGGTATTCTACAACTATTTTAACATCGAACCAATTATTGAAGAGCAAACAGGAACTTATGCCGACCGCAATTCAGAAATTGAAACAAAAACTTTCGGCTGGAATCATCCTATTTCTGATATTTTAAATTCTTTAATCAGCGTCGGATTAGAAATTAATTGTTTCAACGAATACGATTATTCCCCTTATAATTGTTTTAACCAAACTGAAGAATTCGAACCAAACAAATTCAGAATTACTCATTTTGCAAACAAAATTCCAATGATTTATGCAATTAAAGCAACCCTAAGAAATACTCCTTAACAATCAATATTCCTCATTTTTTTTACTGAAGCTAAACCAATTTTGATAACTATCCATTAAAAGAAATTAGTCATCCGTAATTAAGGTTTGACAATTTACTGAGGATTAATCACAGGCAACTGATTACTGAACATTGAGCACTAACTTGCTACAACTTCGTAATAATAAACTCTGATCTTCTATTGGCTTGGTGTTGTTCTTCGGTACAGTTGGATTGGTTGATTGGTTCACAAGCGCAATTATTTACTAATTGTGATTCTCCATAGCCTCTTCCTGTCAATCTTGCTTTGTTGATTCCTTTGTCAACTAGCCATGCGATGGTTGATTTAGCTCTTCTATCCGACAATGACATATTGTATTTGGCAGTTTGACGACAATCGGTATGTGAACGAACATCAATCTCCATAGTTGGATTTTGTTCTAATACGTCAAGTATTTTGGCTAGTTCTACTGCTGCATCGGCTCTAATGAATGACTTGTCTAAATCAAAATAGATGATTTTAATACCAAAAGCTTTGAATAAATCATCACTTACTTTTACCACCTTAACTGGTTTTTCAAGTTCAATTGGCACAAATGTTTTACCCGATTCATTAGCCGTAATGGTAGGTGTTTCCACCGTGTTATAATCTGCTTTTTCGGTTTTGATGTAGTATTTGCTTTGACATTCTACCGACCCCATATAGAATTTCCCTTCGTTATCGGTGGTCACTTCTTTGATCATTTTATAATTTGCATCAGAAAGTGTTACTTTAACATTGGCTAGAGGTAATCCTGTTTCTTTGTCGGTTACCACTCCTGCTAGTAATTGTTCGCAGGTGTATTCTATTTTTTTTGTTTCTTTAAACTTATAGATATCATCACCCCCTTGTCCACCATCTCTATTGGAGGTGATGTAGCCAAGGCGTGTTTTTTCATTGATTAAAAAACCAAAATCGTCATGCGAACTGTTTAATGGTTCTCCTACATTGAGCACCTCTTTATAACTTCCGTCTTTTTCAGCTTTGGATACAAAAATATCCAATCCTCCAAGTCCAGGATGTCCATCTGAGGAAAAGTACAACTCTCCTTCTGAGGTGACCATTGGAAAAGTTTCTCTTCCTTCGGTATTAATTACATTGCCAAGGTTCATTGGTGTACCATAACTTCCATCCGAATTGATGGCTACTTTGTATAAGTCAGATTGTCCTAAAGTACCTGGCATATTAGAGGCAAAATACAAAGTTTTCTCATCCGGACTAAGCGCTGGATGGGCCACATCATATTGGTCACTATCAAATGGTAATTCTGTGATGTTACTCCATCTATCTCCATCTAAAGTAGCTTTATAGATTTTTAATAAGGTTGATTTTTTAGCATCTTTTCCTTTTTTACCGTCTAGAAAATTATTTCTTGTAAAATAGATTGTTTTTCCATCTTTAGTAAAAGCAGGGGTTGATTCATGAAATCTTGAATTCAAATTGTTTCCAAATCTAGTGGGTGTTGATAAAGTCCCTTCTGAAACCATATCAGCACTATACAAATTGGTAAAACTCTCTCCTGTCCAAGCATGTTTTCTATGCCCTAAGCCACCTGTATCTCTTGCTGAGGCAAAAACTACTTTGTTGTTATAAAAGGCACTTCCATAATCGGAATATTTAGAGTTGATTCCTGCATTTTCAATAGTATAACGACCAGAATTTTTCTTGATTTGTGCCAAATAATCTTTTTGAGAGGCCGCTAATTTAGCTCGTAAATCATTACCACTTTTTTGATTGAATTTAGCCAACATCTCATCCGCTTTTTGATAATCTTTTACCGCTTTTAACGATTGGGCATAACGATAATAATACTCTGGAGCTACATCTTGTGTAAAGCTGAATAATTCACCATACCATTTAGCGGCATTATCTAAATCGGCTTTGAAATAATAAGAATCACCCAACTTCTGCAACATATCTTGTGACTTGTACCCTTTGGCAAAAATACGCTCATAGGTTTTTATAGCATCAACATAGGCAAATTTGTCATATTGTTTATCTGCTTTGGCTTCTTTTGTTTTGCCTGATTGGGCTTGTGTGCTAATTGAAGCAATACAAACTAGTACTAAATATATAATTCTGTTTTTCATTTTGTGTTGTATTAGAAGAATCTAGGTGATACTATTCGGTCTTGGCGTTTGAACAACTCAAAGCGTAAAAATATTTCATGCGATCCCGAGTTATAATGTGCTAACTTGGTAGTGTCTAAATCATAGCCATAACCAATATATAAACCATCGGTAATTTGAAATCCTGCCATAAAACTCGCTGCAGCACTCCATCTCCAAGCGGCGCCTAACATGAATTTATCATTGATTAAGAAATTTCCAGATAAATCTAATTGCAAAGGAGCGCCTTCTACTGTTTTAGCTAGAAAGGCAGGCTTGAATTTTAAGTCTGGTGATAAATCAAACACATAACCTCCTATCACATACAAGTTCATTCTTTCTTTGTAAACTGCTACATCATTATCGCTATAGCGTTTTGTTTGAAAGAAATTTGGAATAGACAATCCCAAATACGATTTATCCGAATGAAAGTAAACTCCAGCTCCTACATTGGGTGAAAAATTATTGTGCAAATTTTGTAATAGAGGATCGGCTTGATCGGTATAATTCAATTTGGTAACATCCAAATTAAACAAATCCGCCGTTCCCTTAATACCAAAAGATAATTTATACACCTCTGAGGTTTGAATCGTATAGGAGATATCCGCCGATATGGTATTATCAACAGTAGGCCCTATTTGATCATTTACAAATGATACTCCAACTCCTAAATTAGTGTTCTCAATTGGTGAATTGATTGAAAAAGCACCAGTTTTTGGGGCTCCATCTAATCCAACCCATTGCGTTCTATATAATCCAAAGATACTCATAACACCTCGAGAACCAGCATAAGCAGGATTCACAGTCTCTGTGTTGTACATGTATTGCGTGTATTGGGCATCCTGTTGTGAATAACTCACAAGACCCACTAATAACATAGCGAAAAGGGAAATTTTTGTTCTCATTTATTTGGGTGTTTAAATGAATAACAGAGGATGAGGACATCCTCTGTTATAATTATCTAGATAAATATAAATAGCCGTTTTTAGTTGTATAATTACCTTCT
>CAIRMK010000446.1 GCA_903879645.1 uncultured Bacteroidota bacterium | reverse complement strand
TTTTACCTCTTTCCTTGCCAAAAACGTTTACTTACAGCGTTTCAGAAGCCGAATATCATTATGTTAAAATAGGCATGCGTGTGGCAATTCCGTTTGGAAGAGCTAAGATTTACACCGCTTTAGTGGTTGCTATTCATCAAAATCCACCTACTTTATACGAAGCTAAAGAAATCCATCAAATTTTAGATGCAAAACCACTAGTTAATGAATTTCAAATTCAGCATTGGCAGTGGATTGCATCGTATTATATGTGTGCTATTGGCGATGTTTTTCGTTGTGCTATGCCGTCTGCTTTTATTCTTGAAAGTGAAACTATTATTTCACAAAAGCAGGATATTGTGATTGATGAATCTGAATTGTCTGATGATGAGTTTCTTATTTACGAAGCCTTACAGCATCAAAGTTCTCTGAGGGTTCAGGATATTATGGCAATACTGAATAAGAAAAATATTTTTCCAGTTGTTCAAAAATTACTAAATAAAAATGTGCTTTCTCTACAAGAAGAAATGCTAGAAGAATATAAACCAAAGTTAATTCGTTATATTCGATTGCATCATGATTATTCTTCTGACGAAAGTTTGATATTTCTATTAGATTCGTTGAAAGGAGTAAAACAAAAAGAAGCATTGATGCATTATTTTCAATTGAATGCTCAAAATAAAAAGCCAATATCCGTAAAGCAATTGACTGAAGTTTCTCAAGTTTCAGCAGCTATTGTAAAGGCGTTGGTTGACAAATCTATTTTTGAAGAGTATTTTATTCAGGAAGATAGGGTCAATTTTGAAAATAATAAATTGGATAATGATTTGATTTTAAGTGTTACGCAACAAAAGGCTATTACAGAAATCAAAGAAAGTTTTACAACTAAAGAAGTTTCGTTGCTTCACGGTGTAACTTCATCAGGAAAAACAGAGATTTACACTAGATTGATTGAAGAATATATTACAGAGGGAAGGCAAGTTTTATATCTATTACCAGAAATTGCTTTAACAACTCAACTAGTTTCTCGTTTGACAGCTCATTTTGGAAATCAAGTAGCTGTTTTTCATTCAAAATATTCTAATAGCGAACGTGTTGAGGTTTGGAATCAAGTACTAGAGAATTCAGATAAAGCTAAAATAGTTATTGGAGCAAGGTCATCGTTATTTTTACCTTTTTCAAATTTGGGATTAATAATTGTTGATGAAGAACACGAGCAAACGTTTAAGCAGCAAGATCCATCTCCTAGATACCATGCTCGTGATGCAGCTATAGTTTTAGCCCAATCTCAAAACGCGAAGGTTTTGTTGGGTTCTGCAACTCCAAGCATTGAGACATATTTCAATGCTCAGTCGGGTAAATTTGGAATGATTTCTATAAAAGAACGTTTTGGGAAAGCTCCCTTGCCAGATGTAGAATTAGTTGATTTAAAAGAAAATTACTTTAAAAAGAGAATGAAAGGGCATTTCAGTGTGACTTTAATTGAAGCCATAACTGAAGCATTATCTTTAGGCGAACAGGTCATTTTATTTCAAAACAGGAGAGGTTTTTCACCTGTATTAGAATGTATGACATGTGGACACATTCCCCAGTGTACTAGTTGTAATGTGAGTTTGACTTACCACAAATTTAAGAATCAATTGCGGTGTCATTATTGTGGATATTCCATTGCCAAACCCACTAATTGTCATGTGTGTTCCAGTGTAGATGTATTTGCTAAAGGTTTTGGAACTGAGCAAATTGAGTTGGAGTTAGCAACATTATTTCCGACCAAAAATATCAAGCGAATGGATCAAGATACCACACGAGGAAAATATAGTTTTGAAAAATTAATTGATAGTTTTAAAAATAGAGAAATTGATATTTTAGTTGGAACCCAAATGCTTGCAAAAGGGTTGGATTTTGATAACGTTTCATTAGTTGGTATTATGAATGCTGATACGATGTTGTATCATCCTGATTTTAGAGCTTATGAAAGAAGTTTTCAAATGATGACTCAGGTTTCGGGTCGTGCAGGACGTTCTGACAAACGAGGGAAAGTGATTATTCAAACCTATAATGTAAATCATAATATTATTCAGCAAGTTACCCATAATGATTATGAGGGGATGTATAAAGAGCAATTGTATGAACGTCAGATATACAAATATCCACCTTATTTTCGTTTGATAAAATTGACTTTAAAACACAAGGATTTTGATAAATTGAAAGAGGGTTCTATGTGGTTGTATCAAGTAATGCAACAAAATCTTTCAATGCCCGTTTTAGGCCCTGAAGAGCCTGGTATTAATAGAATTCGAAATGAGTACATTCGGACTATTATGGTTAAAATACCACAAAGGTCATCGATTTCAAATACAAAAAAAACTATTCAGAAGGTTCTGAATAGTTTTGAAGTTATACCACAATACAGAGCTATAAAAGTTGCTGCAAACGTAGATTTTTACTAAGCGATTGAGAGTGCTCTCACTAAATCTTCTTTCTTATTACGACTTAATGGAATTTTTGTAACACCAATTTCGGCGAATTTACTATTAAAACGTTCCACTTTATCAATATTGATAATATAAGATTTATGAACTCTAATGAATTTTTCTTTAGATAAGTCTTTTTCAAAAGATTTCATAGTTGAAAGAACAAGATTTGTATCTTCTTCTGTAACTACTTTTACATAATCGCCATAAGCTTCAATCCATTTAATTTTATTTGTAAAAACTTTAAGTTTTTTCAAATTACTCTTAATGAAAATATGATCACCTTCTTCTTCATAATTTTCACGTTTCATCATGTGAAAATCAAGAGCTCTTTTTACAGAAGCATTAAAACGTTCTAAAACAATAGGTTTTTGTAGGTAGTCCGTTGCATCATAATCAAATGCTTTTAATGCATATTCCGCTTTAGAAGTGATGAAAATTATTTGAGGTTTAACTTTTAAACCATCAATAAAATCGAAACCACTAATAACAGGCATTTCAACATCCAAGAAGATTAAATCAACCGAATGAACCGTCATGCAATTTTTTGCTTCAATTGCATTAGAAAAATCACCTACCAATTGTAGATTAGGGTGATTATTCACTAACTTTGCGATGACCATCCTTTGTAAGGAGCTGTCATCAACTACGACACAATTTAATTTCATAATTTAGTATTATTATAGATTTGGTTTGACAAACGTATAACCTTTTTTTATAAAAAACTAATTTTCATCGATTTTTTTTGCATTTAAGCAGTATTTTTGTGCTTTTTGGCGATTTTTTTGATTTTTAAATTTTAAAAAGTAGAGTTATAAATATTTATTATTACTTTTGCACCCAATTTTATATAATTAAAAACATATTTATTATGAATCATTACGAAACTGTTTTCATCTTAAATCCCGTTTTATCTGAAGTTCAGATAAAGGAAACAGTAAGCAAATTTGAAGATTTTCTTACAAGTAGAGGAGCAAAGATGGTATCAAAAGAGGATTGGGGCTTAAAAAAATTAGCTTACGAAATCCAAAACAAAAAAAGTGGTTTTTACCATTTGTTTGAATTCCAAGTAGCTCCAGAAGTATTAATTGCTTTTGAAACTGAATTTAGACGTGACGAAAGAGTGATGCGTTTCTTGACTGTAAGTTTAGATAAACACGCGATATCTTGGGCAGAAAGAAGAAGAGAAAAACTTAAAGTAGCAAAAGCTTAATCATGGCAACATTACAACAATCAGCTTCAGGAAAAAAAGACGGAGATATTAGATATTTAACGCCTTTGAACATCGAAACAAACAAAACTAAAAAGTATTGTCGTTTCAAAAAATCTGGAATCAAATATATAGATTATAAAGATGCAGATTTTCTATTGAAATTTGTTAATGAGCAAGGTAAAATTTTACCTCGTCGTTTAACGGGTACATCATTGAAATTTCAAAGAAAAGTGTCAGTAGCTGTTAAAAGAGCACGTCACTTAGCTTTAATGCCATACGTGGCCGATTTATTAAAATAATTTATTAATTAAAGTTGTTGTCTCGCAAAGCGGGACTAACTTCTAAAATAAGGACAACAACATGGAACTTATATTAAAACAAGACGTACAAAACGTAGGATTTAAAGATGACGTAGTTTCAGTGAAAGCTGGTTATGGTCGTAATTTTTTAATTCCTCAAGGATTCGCTCAATTAGCTACTCCTTCTGCAAAGAAAGTTTTAGCTGAAAATTTAAAGCAAAAGGCTCATAAAGAGGCTAAAGTTATTGCTGACGCTACTAAAATTGCGGATGCATTAAAAGCTTTAGATATTAAAATTACTTCAAAAGCAGGTGGTGAAAAATTATTTGGTTCTGTGACCAATATTGATATTGCATCAGCTTTAGAAAAAGCAGGGCAATCTGTTGATAGAAAATTTATCACAAGTGGTACTGTTAAAAGAACTGGAAAATACACTGCATCTATAAGATTACATAGAGATGTAGTTGTTGAATTACCGTATGAAATTGTAGCAGAAGTTTAGTTTATCCCTACAAATAATTTAGATCCCGATGTAAGTCGGGATTTTTTTTTAATTTGATTATTTCAAATTCATTTATCAAAACTTATTGTCTCTTACAAAAGATACTGAAACAATTTCAGCATGAAATACAAAAGATTAACTAAAGAACAATTTGAAGCTTTACATCAAGAGTTTGCTACTTTTTTGGCTTCGCAATCAATTGACAAACAAGAGTGGGATGAAATTAAAGCAAAAAAAACTGAAGTAGCAGAACAAGAATTAGATGTTTTTTCAGATTTAATTTGGGATGGTGTTTTGACTAACGCCAAGTTTTTGGAACATTTTTCAAAAAATCATATTTTTCTATTCCATTGTCAAGATAATTTTATTCAATCTATGGTAATCAAATCGTTAGTTACTGAGGTTGATTTTATGACAAAACAAGGATTGCAATGGTTGAGCGATAATCTTTTTACAGAAACTGTTGAAATGCATGTTGGTAAAAAGGGATATGACAATGAACGCAACTCAGCTATTTTTAATTTGATTATTGAAGGTGCGATACTTAGCGATGGCCAACTTTATATTCAGATAAACAGTATACTACAATCATAAAATTTTTAAATTCAAAAAATATTGGCTATTTTAGTACTCGAAACGAACTAATTTAGCCATTTCTTACTTATGGGCATTCAACAGACTATTCAGGAATTACGTGAAGCACTTAACGAATATAATCATAATTATTATGTATTGGATAAACCTTCTATTTCTGATTTTGAATTTGATCAAAAATTAAAACAACTTCAAGAATTAGAAGCAAAGCATCCTGAGTTTTATGATGAAAACTCTCCAACCCAAAGAGTAGGAGGTACGATTACAAAGAATTTCCAAACGGTGATTCATGAAAACAGAATGTACTCTTTAGACAATTCTTATTCTAAAGAAGACATACAAGATTGGGAAGTTAAAATTCAGAAAGTCTTAGGAAATGTCAATTTGCAATATACTTGTGAATTAAAATATGACGGAGCATCCATATCCATTACTTATGAAGATGGAAAATTGTTAAGAGCTGTTACTCGTGGTGATGGTTTTCAGGGGGATGATGTTACAAACAATATAAAAACAATAAAATCCATTCCGTTACAACTTCAAGGCCAATTTCCTCCAAAGTTTGATATTCGAGGTGAAATTATATTGCCCTTTAAGGGTTTTGAAAAAATGAATCAGGAATTAATTGATATAGGGGAATTACCTTATTCTAATCCAAGAAATACTGCTTCTGGTAGTTTAAAGTTGCAAGATAGTGCGGAAGTTGCTAAGCGTCCTTTAGATTGTTTGTTGTATTTTATAATTGGAAATGATTTGCCATTCAATACTCAATACCAGGGATTAGAAATAGCAAGAGAATGGGGGTTTAAAGTGCCAATTCAATCTAAATTAGCTTCTGATTTGAGTGAAGTTTTTAATTTCATAAATTATTGGGATGTACATCGTCATGATTTGCCCTATGAAACTGATGGAGTAGTGATTAAAGTAAATGATTTTAATCATCAAAATGAATTAGGATATACTGCTAAATCACCTCGATGGGCAATTGCTTATAAATTTAAATCAGAGCAAGTTACCACAATTTTAAATTCGATTTCTTATCAAGTTGGAAGAACTGGAGCTATTACGCCAGTTGCAAATTTAGCGCCAGTACAACTAGCTGGAACAATAGTGAAACGAGCTTCTTTGCACAATGCTGACCAAATTGAAAAATTGGATGTTCGAGTAGGAGACGAAGTTTTTGTTGAAAAAGGAGGAGAAATTATTCCCAAAATTATTGGGGTTGCTAAAAGAGGAAATCAATTAGAATCTACAAAATACATCACTCATTGTCCAGAATGTAATACTGAATTAACTCGAAAAGAAGGAGAGGCTCAACATTATTGCCCTAATTTTTATGGTTGTCCACCTCAAATTATAGGTAGAATTCAACATTATATTTCTCGAAAAGCAATGGATATTGAAGGTTTAGGAGGAGAAACAGTCGCTTTGCTTTATAATAATGGTTTAGTAAAAGATTATTCTGATTTGTATGAATTAAAAATAGAGCAATTGATTCCATTAGAAAGAATGGCTCAAAAAAGTGCAAAAAATTTAGTGAATGGAATTGAAAAGTCAAAAGAAACTTCATTTGAAAGAGTTTTATTTGCCCTTGGAATTCGATATGTTGGAGAGACAGTAGCTAAAAAAATAGCGAAACATTATAAAAATATTGATGCTATAAGTCATGCCTCGTTAATGGATTTGATTTTGGTTGATGAAATTGGAGAAAGAATTGCTCAAAGCGTAATAGAATTCTTCCAGAATGAAAATAATAAAAAGATAATAGAGCGATTAAAAGGATTTGGAGTTCAATTTGAAATTATTGAAAAATACAACCCTGATGCAACCGAAAAATTTTTAGGCAAAATATTTGTAGTTTCAGGTGTTTTTGAAAAATTTTCACGTGATGATTTAAAAAAAACGATAGAAGATAATGGAGGGAAAGTTGGAAGTTCAATTTCTCCAAAAACAGATTTTGTTGTTGCAGGTGATAATATGGGGCCGGCTAAATTAGAAAAGGCTAACCAATTAGGAATACCAATTATTTCTGAAAATTATTTTTTAAAAATGATTCATGAAAACTAATAAAATTGCATTGATTGCCTATTTAAGTTGTTGTTTTTTGGCAATCGTTTCTAATGTATTTAAATTGGAGTGGCTTAAGTTATTTACATTACCTTTAGTGTTGCCTGCTTTATTTTTTTACTATTTTACCGAAGCGAAAAAAGTTAATATTCTAATCTGTTTGTTTTTATTGTCTAATTTTATTGGAGACTCTCTCGGATTAATGAATTTTGAAAATGAATTATATTACATAATTCCACCTTTCTTTATTAGTAATTTATTAATGGTTATTGTTTTGATTAAAAACATAGAGAAGGTTAAGTTTAATCTCTTCAATGCAATCTTATTAATAATAATAGGTTTGTTTTTAATTTACCTTTTATCATTGTTTTTGGAATTATTTTCTATTGAAGAAAGTATTCTTCAAATTCAAGTAGAAGTTTTTGGCATAGTGCTTATTATTTTAGTGCTTTTAGCAAGTTATAATATTATTTGGAAGATTTCAAATTCCAATTTATTTTTAATGATGTGTGTGAGTTGTGTATTAATTTCAGATATTTTTTATCTTATTTTTAATTTTCAAAATCAATTATTTGTTTTAAATTCTATCCACTTTGCGTGTCAACTATTTTCTTATTTTTTCTTTATAAAATATGTTCTATTGAGGGAACAAAAATTACTAAAATAAAGGTTTAAGGTTTTTTTTAAATTAATTGGTGTCATTTTTTTATTGTAATCTTATCACTGTGGACTTTTTGTTTTATAAAGAATATCAGTTGAGTGTTATTTTACTATCTATACTTTTGTATTAAACCAGATTATTTCTTGATATTTTTTATATTATTTTTTTTAAAAAATATTACAGAATGAATTTTTAATAAAAAATAGTATTAATTTTATGGAATGGGAGTAAAAATTAAACATAAAGTAATTAATCTGTTCGTTGTAATTTATTTTATAAATGCTCTATTAGAAATTTTGGCCGAGTCTATTTCGTGTAAATCTATTATTTATATAACAAAACCATTAATTCCTTTCTTATTGATGGTTTTATATTTTATTAATTCTACCAAAAAAGATTATATTTTTTTCTTGGTTATGATTTTTTCTTTATTTACTAATTTGTTATTTATACCCAATAGTCAAGAATCACTTTATTATGGAGTTATAAGTTTTACTATACATAGGATATTTTTAGTAATTCTAATTTTTAGAATAATTAAAATTAAAGATTATATTCCATTTTTTTTAGCAACTTTGCCTTTGGGATTTATATTTTTTTATTTGTTTTTAGCATCAGATGTTCCACAAAATTCGTACTATTTAATTGTTTTCCACAATTTAGTGGCTGCAATTTTGGGAGGAATTGCCATTTCAAATTACATTATGAGCGATACTAAACAAAATTCACTACTTTTAATATGCGTATTATTGTTTTTAGGGTTGCAATTGGTTATTTATATTGAAAAATATTATCTGGCAGAATCTCATTCTTTATTTTTACGGCCATTAGCAATGACTTTAAATATATTTGCTTTTTATGCATTTTATAAATTTGTAATTTCTTCTGAAAAATTAAACTATGATTGATTTTCCTTTGCTTGCAAGTTGCTTATCAGAGGTAAGATAGAAGTCTATTCTTCCAAGATTTAAGCCATAGCATCCTACTTGATTTATTAAAACATCTTTTCCATCAAGATTTTTCTCAATTACTGGTTTATCTAGGAAAGTATGAGTATGCCCACCAATTATTAGGTCTATATCTTTAGTTTTTTTTGCCAGAATCAAATCACAGACTTTTTTTGGATCTTCTTTGTATTCATATCCAATATGTGATAAGCAAATTACCAAATCACATTTTTGTTCTTGTTTTAAAATTCTTGCCATATCGGTTGCAGATTCGATCGGATCATTAAATATAGTTTCTTTGCAATTTTTTTTATCCACTAATCCTTGTAATTCAACTCCAAGCCCGAAAACTCCAATTTTAACGCCGTCAACAGATACTAATTTATAAGGTTTAACATGACCATCTAAAACAGTATTTTTAAATCCATAATTCGAAACAAACTCGAAATTTGCATTCGGCATTTGTGCTAATAATCCATCAATCCCGTTATCAAAATCATGGTTTCCTATTGTTACAATTTCATATCCCATCATGTTCATTAGTTTGAATTCCAATTCACCTCCATAATAATTAAAATAAGGAGTTCCTTGAAAAATATCACCTGCATCAAGTAAAAGAACATTTGGATTTTCTTTTCTAATAGTTTCAATAATGGCTGCACGTCTTGCAACTCCCCCCATATTTGGATTTTTAGGGTGATTTGGAGGGAAGGGATCGATATAGCTATGAACATCGTTGGTGTGAAGAATAGTAATATGTTTTACATTTTCACTTTTGAAACTACTTAGGGAAAGGCCAGTAAGTGTCAGAAGCGCTGAACTAGCAGCTGTGTTTTTGATAAATTCTCTTCTTTTCATAACAGTTATTCTTTTGTTATTCTAACGTCTGTATTAATTCTCAAGGTATCCACATCTTTAAAGTAATCAATGATAATATTTCGAAGTTTATAATCGGTATCACATCTACTAATTCCTTTTTTAAAAAAAATCATATTATCGCCTCCATTTGATAAATAATCAGAAGTTACAACATAGTATGTTTTTTCAAAATCTAAGGGTTTCCCTTGTACTTGAATATTTTTGATTTTATTGTCTTTTGTAATAATAAAAGTCATACCGGCTAAAGGATGAGGTTTTTTTTCGCTTACTATATAGTTTGCAATTTCAATTAATTGCTCACCTTTAAGACCAATAATTACTGCACTATTTTCAAAAGGAATTACCTCATAAGCATTTCTAGCCGTAACATTTCCTTTAGGAATTATAGTTCTAATTCCACCATGATTTAGTAAACAAAAATCAATTGATTTTTGTTCTCTTTTTTGAAAAATAGGATTGCTTTTTTCAAGAGTTATATCAGCAAGGAAGCAACCAATGTTGGTTTGCCATTCACCATTTTTATCTAAATTTTGTGGGCAAAAGGCTAAAATTTCATTTAAATCTTTATCTATATTTTCTCGATAAGGTTTGATATACTTTTCAATTTCGTCAACACTAGTTTGTTTTTCGGTGATTCCTATTTTCTTGCCTTCAATCTTTGTGATATAATATTGATGACTAGAGCAAGAAATTAATGTTATAAATGTTAATAATAAAACAAAATGTTTCATTCCAACGGGATAGTTTTTTAGTTTTACCATCTGATATACGACTAAATTTGATTAAATTTGCAACCAAGTAAAAGTACTATGTTTTTAAATAAAATAAAGGATTTTTGGATAAAAAAGATAGTTAAGAAAAAGTTGTCAAATGTAAGGTTAATAAATTCAGATAGTTCTATTAAAAAAGTTGGAATAGTTTTTGACGAAAGTTATTTTTATGAAAGAGAAGAATTGCTTATGGAACTTATTCAACAAGGAATTAAAAGTGAAAACATTCATATTTTAGTTTTTAAAAATAAGATTAAAAAGAATGAAATTTTTGATTATCCTGTTTTTAGTTATAAAAACATGAGTTGGATTGCTTCTATTGATGGTAAACCATTTGATGATTTTGTAAATCCAAATTTTGATTTACTGATAAGTTATTATGATATAGAAAAATCCCCACTTTTATTGACAACACATCTTTCTAAAGCCAGTTTTAAAGTCGGATTTGCTTCAATTGATAAAAGATTAAATCATTTTATGATTGATACTCATGCTGAAAATTATAAGGTATTTATGGAAGAATTATTCAAATATTTAAAAATACTAAACAAACTATAAAATGCAATCATTAATTGGAACAGGAGTTGCTTTGGTTACCCCATTCAAAAAAGATTTTTCTGTTGATTCTGATGCTTTAGAAGGAATTGTAAAGTTCCAAATCGATAACGGAATTGATTATTTAGTTGTTCTTGGAACTACTGCTGAGAATGCCACTTTAAGTCAAGATGAGAAAGAATTAGTAATTCAAACGGTTATTGATGCGAACAAAGGAAGATTACCTTTGGTTCTTGGGGTAGGAGGGAATAATACAAATAAGGTTGTTGAAGAACTTAAAACTAGAGATTTTTCAAATTTTGTGGCGATACTTTCAGTTTCACCGTATTATAATAAACCGACTCAAGAAGGTATTTATCAGCATTTTAAAGCTATTGCTGAAGCTTCTCCTTTACCTATAATTCTTTACAATGTTCCTGGAAGGACGGCTAGTAATATGCTACCATCAACGGTTTTAAGGTTAGCAAATGATTTTAAAAATATTGTAGCTATAAAAGAAGCTGCAGGTGATATTGTGCAAGCAATGAAATTAATCCAAGGAAAACCTGAAGGGTTTCATGTTATTTCAGGAGATGATATGGTTACATTGCCAATAGTTTTAGCTGGTGGAAGTGGTGTTATTTCTGTTATTGGTGAGGGTTTTCCAAAACAATTTTCGGATATGGTGCGTTTAGGATTAAATAAAAATGTAGCGGAGGCCTATAAACTACATTATCTTTTAGTAGATGCAATTGATATGATATTCGAACAAGGAAATCCTGCTGGAATTAAAGAAGTGCATAAAATATTGGGGTTGTCAGAAAACACTGTTCGACTCCCTTTGGTAAATGTAGATCAAGATTTAAGCGGAAGACTTTCGGAATTTGTCAAAAATTTATAGTTTTGATAAAATAAATAACAATTAAAAAAAAATGTTTCATAGTATCTAATTATTAACTAATTTCGCAGTTCGATTTTTTGAGACCTAAATCCCTTGAAAAACTGCATTTACAAAAACAAAAATGAAGAAAATAGTTTCACTTTTACTACTGATAGTTCTTTTTTCGTCTTGCAGCGATTATCAAAAAGCATTAAAATCTGATGATATTGCTGTAAAATATACCATGTCTACAAAGATGTATGATAGTGGGAAGTATGACAAAGCTATCCGATTATTTGAACAAATTTCTCCTTCTTATAAAGGAAAGCCACAAGCTGAGAAGTTATTTTATATGTATTCACAAGCTTATTACAAGACAAAGCAATATTATTTAGCAGGGTATCAATTTGAAAATTTTGCTTCAAGTTATCCCAAAAGTGAAAAACATGAAGAGGCTTTGTTTTTAGGGGCAAAATCGTATTCAAAACTTTCCCCGGTTTATAGTTTAGATCAATCAGATACCGATAAGGCTGTAGATAAGTTGCAAGCTTTTATAGATACTTATCCTAATTCTACCTATTTGACTGAAGCAAATGTAATAATGAAAGAGTTAAAATATAAAGTGGAAAAGAAGGCTTTTGAAAATGCAAAACAGTATAATACTATTTCTGATTTTAAATCAGCGCAAATAGCTTTAGATAATTTCATTTCGGATTTTCCTGGAACCCCTTTTAAAGAAGACGCTTTATTTTATAAATTGGATTCAGCTTATAAATTGGCTTTGAATAGTGTTCCTCAAAAAATGGAAGAAAGATTGAATAATGCCAAAGCTGCTTATAGTGGCTTGATGAAATTCAATTCAAATTCTAAATACAAAACAAAAGCAGCAGAAATGTTAGCAAATATTGATAAAGATTTAAAACAATTTTCTAAATAAAATGTCATGGATTTAAAAAAAACCAATGCGCCGGTAAACACAATAACTTATAATAAAAATGTTATTGAAGAACCTACTGGGAATGTTTATGAAGCGATAACTATTATGGCAAAAAGAGCAAATCAAATAAATACCGAAATCAAGAAAGAATTACTTGAAAAATTGGATGAGTTTGCTACTTATAATGATAGTTTAGAAGAGGTGTTTGAAAATAAAGAACAAATTGAAGTTTCTAAATTTTATGAAAAATTACCAAAACCACACGCTCTTGCAGTTCAAGAATGGTTGGATGGAAAGATTTATTATAAAGACACAAATAAATAAAATAGAACAATGTCAGTTTTAAGCGGTAAAAAAGTAATACTAGGAATTTCTGGTGGAATTGCCGCATATAAAACTGCAACATTGGTTCGTCTATTAATAAAAGCAGGTGCGCATGTCCAAGTGATAATGACACCTGCTTCTAAAGATTTTGTAACTCCCCTAACATTATCCACATTATCTAAAAACCCAGTACATTCTACTTTTTATAACGATGAAGAGGAGAATGTTCAGTGGAATAATCATGTGGAGTTAGGGCTTTGGGCTGATTTAATGGTTATTGCACCAGCGACGGCAAATACATTATCTAAAATGGTAAATGGGAATTGTGATAATCTTTTAATTGCTACTTATTTATCTGCTAAATGTCCAATATATTTTGCACCTGCAATGGATTTGGATATGTATAAACATCCTTCCACAATTGCATCTTTCAATGCTTTAAGACAATTTGGTAATACTATAATACCTGCTGAATCAGGTGAGTTAGCGAGTGGATTATCTGGAGAAGGAAGAATGGCTGAACCTTCCACTATTATTGCTTTTATAGAATCTGATTTATTAAGTAAACTACCTCTAAAAGGAAAAAAAATATTAGTTACAGCTGGTCCAACATACGAGTCTTTAGACCCTGTACGTTTTATAGGCAATCATTCTTCTGGAAAAATGGGATTTGATATAGCTGATGAAGCTGCAAGTCTTGGGGCTGGTGTTATTTTGATTTCAGGGCCAACAAATTTAAGAGTAAAAAATAATTTGATAAATGTTGTAGATGTAGTTTCAGCTGAAGAGATGTACAAAGCCTGTCATCTTTTTTTTAACGATGTCGATGTAGTTATTTCAGCTGCAGCGGTTTCAGATTATCGTCCCAAAAATGTAGCTGTTCAAAAAATTAAAAAAAATGACAATAATTTTAGTATTGAATTAGAAAAAACTAAAGATATTTTAGCATCTTTGGGTGAAATAAAACAAAATCAATTTTTAATTGGGTTTGCTTTAGAAACTGAGAATGAAATAGAAAATGCTAAATCAAAAATTAGTAAAAAAAACCTAGATTTGATTGTTTTGAATTCTCTTCAAGATGCTGGAGTAGGTTTTGGTAGTCTTACAAATAAAGTTACTTTTATAGATAGTAATTTTAATATCGAGCCTAAAGAATTGAAAACCAAAGAAGAAGTAGCTATTGATATTTTAAATAAAGTAATAACTCATTATCATGCATAGAATTTTTAGTTTAATTTTAGTTTGTTTTTTTATTAATCTTCATTCGCAAGAGCTTAATTGTAAAGTAATAGTTAATTATGATAAAGTAACTAATATTAATAGTCAGGTATTTAAGACTTTAGAAGCTTCATTAACTGATTTTGTAAATAAAACAGCTTGGACAGAAAAAAATTATAAGGATAATGAAAAAATAAATTGTTCAATGTTTATTACAATAAATTCATCGGATTCGAATAATTTTGATGCTACTATCCAAGTACAATCTTCAAGACCCGTTTATAATTCGAGCTTTAGCACCCCTTTGTTAAATATTAATGATAAAGATTTTTCTTTTCAATACACTGAATTTCAAAATTTAGCCTATAATCCAAATAGTTTTGATTCTAATTTAATTTCAACGATTGCTTATTATTGTTATATTATTATTGGTGTTGATGCGGAAACATTTGCATTAGATAGTGGTTCAGATTATTTTGTTTCTGCTCAAGGAATTGTAAGTTTAGCTTCTACTACTGGAGGGAAAGGATGGACTCAATCCGATAAGCCAGAAAATAGATATTATTTAGTTAGTGATTTACTTTCGACTACCTTTAAACCTTATAGAGAAGCTATGTATCAATATCATTTTAATGGGTTAGATATTATGAGTAAGGATTTGAAAAAATCAAAAGAGGAAATTATTAATTCAATTACTACACTGTATTCACTTCAAAGTGTTAGACCTAATTCTTATTTGACGCGAATATTTTTTGATGCAAAATCCGAGGAAGTACTTTCTATTTTTTCAGGAGGGCCCAATGTAGATATTGAAGGGTTAGTTGATAAATTATCTAGATTATCTCCTCTCAATTCTTCGAAATGGATGAATATAAAGTTTTAATTATCTTAAAATTTTTATAAATGATTGTGTCGTTATCTATAGAAAATTTTGCTTTAATAGAAAAATTATCCGTAAAATTTTCTGATGGATTCTCTGTTATTACAGGTGAAACAGGGGCTGGAAAATCTATTCTTTTAGGTGCTTTAGGTTTGGTTTTAGGAAAACGAGCGGATCTTACTTCTTTTAAAAATAAAGATGAAAAGTGTATAATTGAAGCCTGTTTTCAAATAAAAAATTATAATTTAAAACCTTTTTTTGAAGCTAATGATTTGGATTATGAAGATGAAACTATTATTAGAAGAGAAATATTACCTACAGGGAAATCCCGTGCTTTTATTAATGATACGCCAGTAAATTTGAATGAATTACAAGAATTAAGTAATTATTTGATAGATATTCATTCACAACATCAAACTCAAGAGCTTTCTGATGATGTTGTTCAATTTCAAATAATTGATTCAGTAGCTTCTAATTTTGAATTGATTTTTGAATATTCCAGCCTTTTAAAGGAGTTTAAGAAATATAAGTCGGAACAAATATCTAAAAATGAATTATTGCAATCTGTTTTAAAAGAGCAAGATTATACTACCTTTTTGTTGAAAGAATTACTGTCCGCTAATTTAAAATCTGGTGAACAGGGCGATTTAGAAATTCGATTTGAAAAATTAAACAATGTGGAATTCATCAAAGAAAATCTTATAAAATCGCTTTCAATAGCTAGTGAAGAGCAGTATGGAGTACTTCAAAATTTGAAAGAAATCAAATTGTCATTTCAAAAAATTGCTGAATTTTCAAACGAATATCATACTTTATATGATCGTATTACTAGTGTCTTAATTGAATTTGATGACATTGAAAAGGAATTACATCAGTTATCAGAAACCATTTATTCCAATCCTGAAGAATTGCAATTAATCAACGAAAAATTGCAATTGATTTATGCTCTTCAAAAGAAACATCAGGTCACTACTGTTGAGCAATTATTAGTAATTCAAGAAGATTTAGATTCTAAAGTTGTTTCTATTACTACTTTAGAATCAGAAATTGTTTCAATAGAAAAGTTAATTGCAGAAACTGAAAGTAAACTGAATGATTTGGCTATTGAAATTCATGAAAATAGAATGAGTGCAATTCCAATTTTGACAGAAAAATTATCCTTTATTTTAGAGCAATTGGGAATGGGAAATGCTCGATTTAATATTCAAATAATTGAGAAAGAAGATTTTTATAGCAATGGAAAAGATCAAATTCAGTTTTTGTTTTCAGCTAACAAAGGCTCTGATTTTGGGTTGTTAAAAAAGGTAGCTTCTGGAGGAGAAATGTCTCGAATTATGTTGGCTGTTAAATCTGTTTTGTCACAATATTCAAAACTTCCTACCATTATTTTTGATGAAATTGATAGTGGAGTTTCAGGAGAAATTGCCCATAAAATGGGCGAAATTATGAAAGGAATGAGTGATAATATGCAGGTTTTTGCTATAACACACTTACCTCAAATTGCGGGAAAAGGGAGTGAACATTTTAAAGTTTTTAAGGTTGTGTATTCCAATCAAACACAATCTGAATTGAAATTGTTGTCTAAGGATGAGCGAGTTATTGAAATTGCACAAATGCTATCTGGTTCTGTAGTTTCTGATTCTGCTTTAAATCATGCAAAGGAATTGCTGAACTAAAAATTTGAATTATATTTGCTTGATTGGAAATTTTAAACTTCATACTAGAAATAAAAAGATAAGATTATGATTATAGAACCAAGAATGCGTGGGTTTATTTGTTTAACAGCACATCCAAAAGGATGTGAGCAAAATGTTAAAAATCAAATTGAATATGTAAAATCAAAAGGTAAAATTGATGGAGCTAAACGCGTTTTAGTTGTTGGTGCTTCAACTGGTTTTGGTTTAGCATCAAGGATTTCAAGTGCATTTGGTTGTGATGCAGCGACCATAGGTGTCTTTTTTGAAAAACCTGCTTCAGAAGGAAAAACAGCTACTCCTGGATGGTACAATAGCGCAGCTTTTGAAAATGAAGCTCATAATGCGGGTTTGTATGCTAAAAGTATCAATGGGGATGCTTTTTCTAAAGAAGTAAAACAACAAACAATGGAAATGATTAAATCGGATTTAGGTCAGGTAGATTTAATAATATATAGTTTGGCTTCACCAGTTCGAATGCATCCAGAAACAGGAGTTTTACATCGCTCCACTTTGAAACCAATAGGGTCAACGTTCACTAATAAAACTGTAGATTTTCACACCGGAAATGTTAGTGAGGTATCAATTGAACCTGCCAATCCAGAAGATATTGATAACACAGTCAAAGTTATGGGGGGTGAAGATTGGTTGATGTG
Source organism: uncultured Bacteroidota bacterium (assembly GCA_903879645.1). GTDB lineage: Bacteria > Bacteroidota > Bacteroidia > Flavobacteriales > Flavobacteriaceae > Flavobacterium. The sequence continues at coordinate 8,525 of CAIRMK010000446.1, read as the reverse complement.
GATTCAAGAACTTAAAGCTGCAGGGTTATTAGCTAATGGAGCAACCACAATTGCTTATTCCTATATTGGGCCTGCTGTTACTGAAGCAGTTTATAGAAAGGGAACGATTGGAAGAGCAAAAGATCATCTTGAAGCTACTGCTTTTACTATTACTGATAGTTTAAAAGATATTAATGGTAAAGCTTATGTTTCAGTCAATAAAGCATTAGTTACTCAGGCAAGTTCTGCAATTCCAGTAATTCCGCTTTATATTTCTTTATTATATAAAATAATGAAGTCTAAGGGGGTTCATGAAGGATGTATTGAACAAATACAGAGATTATATAGTCAAAGATTATTTACTGGAAAAGATGTCCCTACTGATTCTAACGGAAGGATTAGAATTGATGATTGGGAAATGAGGGATGATATTCAAGCTAAAGTTTCCGATTTATGGAGCAAAGCAAGGACAGAATCAATGGCTGAAATAGGAGATTTGGAAGGGTATAAGCAAGATTTTTTAAACTTATTTGGGTTTGGATTTAAAGGAGTCGATTATAATGCTGATACAAATGAAATGATTGAAGTCTCAAGTATTAAATAATTCATAATACAATTTTACAATAAAAAAAGTCCCGATTTGTCGGGACTTTTCTTTTATAGAAAGAGTATATTTGTGAAAATTTTTCAAGAATGTACTTTTCAATTATTATTCCTGTTTATAATAGACCAGACGAAATAAACGAACTACTTGATAGTTTGCTTCAATCAACATTTAAACATGATTACGAAGTAGTAATAATAGAGGATGGTTCAACAATTACTTGTAAGGAAATTGCAAATCAATACTCTAATAGATTAAATATATCTTATTATTTAAAAACAAATTCAGGGCCGGGCGATTCAAGAAATTATGGAATGAAACTTGCTAAAGGAGATTACTTTATCATTTTTGATTCAGATTGCATAATTCCAAGTAATTATTTAAATGAAGTTGAAAAAGAGTTGAGAGGTAATTATGTGGATTGTTTTGGGGGCCCTGATAAAGCATTAAAATCATTTTCAAATATTCAAAAAGCAATTAATTTTGCTATGACTTCATTTTTGACCACTGGGGGAATTAGAGGTGGTTCAGAAAAAATTAATAAATTTCAACCGAGAAGTTTTAATATGGGAATTTCTAAAATAGCATTTGAAAAATCAAATGGATTTGGGAATATTCATCCTGGAGAAGATCCTGATTTATCAATAAGATTATGGAAATTAGGTTTCCAAACACGTTTATTTTCTAGTGCTTTTGTTTATCACAAGAGGAGAATTGACTGGGATAAATTCAGTATGCAGGTTTCTAAATTTGGAAAAGCTAGACCTATTTTAAATAGCTGGTATCCAGAATATAATAAAATTACTTATTGGTTTCCTTCTTTATTTGTAATTGGGCTAATGGTTTCTTTTGTCTTATTATTTGTTTTATTTGATTGGGCTTTAAAGCTTTATTTTCTGTATTTTGTTTTGCTATTTATTGTTTCCACTGTTCAAAGTAGAAATCCAATAATTGGATTATTATCTATTGTAGCGGTATGGAAACAATTTCTAGGTTATGGTTTTGGGTTTTTAAAGTCATTTTTCAAAATAAATATATTAAAACAAAAGCCTCAAGATGCATTTCCAGAATTGTTTTTTGAAGTAAAGAAAAATGAAGATGATTTTAAAGAGTCTATAGTTTTTGATAAGCAAAAGGAAGCCTCTATTCAAAAATCAGTTGAGAAAACTATAGACAAAATTATTAGTCCAATACATAAATTGGTTGAACCCATTGAGAAAAAAACAAGAATTATTGGGTTGACAGGTGGGATTGGAAGTGGGAAAACAACTGTTGCAAATTATATGCAATCTAAAGGGGTTCCAGTTTATATTTCAGATTTAGAAGCTAAAAAAGTAATGGATTCACCTGAAATTATTAAAAAAATTACCGATGTATTCGGTATGGATATGATTGATTCAAATAATTTATTGAATAGAGAAAAATTAGCATCGATTGTTTTTAATGAATCTGAAAAGTTAAAAAAACTTAATGCTATTGTACACCCAGCTGTTAAGGAACATTTTGGAAAGTGGATAAAAGAACATAAAACATCACCATTTATTATTAAAGAAGCAGCCATTCTTTTTGAAAGTGGTAGTTATAAAGATTGTGATGAAATTATTACTGTTTCAGCACCAGTAGAGACCAGAATAGCAAGGGTTCTCAAACGAGATAAAACCTCAAGAGAAAAAGTACTTCAAAGAATAAACAATCAATTGTCAGATGAAGAGCGAATGGCAAGAAGTCAATTTGTAATTACAAATGAAAATTTTGATCAAACTAAAAAACAAGTTGATATAATTTTGAATTTATTGAAAGATAAATAATGATTTACTTTAATGTTAATGTTTGGTTAATGCATTAACATAATAAATGTTAAAATACTAATTTTGGAGTGATGAATAAGTTTGTCTTTAGGCTTTTAGTGTTGTTAATGAGTATTTCCTTAATAGGAATTATTTTAGTTCAGGTATATTGGTTTAACACCTCATTAGAAAAAAGCGAAGAACAGTTTAAGTTTCATATAAAACAAGTTTTAGGTAATGTCTCAAAAAAACTGCAAAGTCAGGAAGAGTATGCCTTTTATAGCAAAGTTAAGAAACTAAAAGATAGTACTGGAAAAACTCCTAGAAATGAAGATTTAATGGAGTATAAATATTATCAAAGAAATACTAAAACTAATGAAACGATAATTTATTCAAATAGTATTATTTCGGAAGATTACGATATATTTTCAACGCTCTTTGACAAAAAAACTGATAATTCTAAAATTAAAAGTTATACTGCAAAAAGGAAAACCCAGATTTTCAATAATTCTACTTTTGATAATTCAGGGATTCTAAAAAAAATAACACCTGATGTAACCATACAAAAAACTGGAAGTTTAGACATATTAGAACGTGCTGGTTTTGAAATACAATACAAAGATATTGTTGCTAATTATCCGATTCAAGATAGAATTTCAAAAGAAAATTTGAATAAAATTTTGGCTAATGAATTGAAAGAATATGGTGTTAAGACTCCATTTGAATTTAATGTTTATAGTAATGGCTTAGCTACAAAAATAAAATCAGAACATTTTACATATGATAAATATGCAACTTATTCAATTCCGATTTTTATTGATAATGATGGGAACAATAAATATTCTTTATTGGTCACATTTCCTCAAAAGAAGAAGTTTTTATTTTCAGAAATTCTTGCTATTACTTTATTGTCAATAGTTTTCACGTTAATTATCATAATTGCATATGCTAATGCTTTGCATCAATTAATAAAACAAAGGCAAATTTCAGAAATTAAGACCGATTTCATTAACAATATGACACACGAATTTAAAACACCAATAGCAACAATAAATTTAGCTTTAGATGCTATTAAAAATCCTAAAGTTATTGATGATAAAGAAAAAGTTTTTAGATATCTTCAGATGATTCGTGATGAAAATAAAAGGATGCACGCTCAAGTAGAAAATGTTCTTAGAATCTCAAAATTAGAGAAAAAAGAATTAGATATATCAAAAGAATCTCAAAATATTCAACAAATTATTGAAGATGCTATTGATCATGTACATTTAATAATAGAAGACAGACAAGGTTCTATTACGACTCATTTTGAAGCTAATAGAACGTCTGTATTATTGAATGACGTCCATTTTACTAATGTAATTGTTAATATATTAGATAATGCTATAAAATATTCACCCGAAAATCCCGTTATAGATATTTATACCGAGAACGTTAAAGATTTTATATTAATTAAAATTAAAGACCAAGGTGCTGGAATGAATAAGGTTGCTCAGAAGAGAATTTTTGAAAAATTCTATCGTGAACATACAGGAGATATACATAATGTTAAAGGCCACGGGTTAGGTTTGGCTTATGTTAAAAGAATTATTGAAGACCATAACGGTCAAATCTTCGTTGAAAGCGAAAAAGGAAAAGGAAGTACATTTATTATTAAAGTCCCATTGATAAATTAAAATAGAAGCATGGAAAAAGAAAGTAAAAAAATATTGCTAGTTGAAGATGACCAAAATTTTGGTGCCATTTTGAAGGATTACTTGTTGTTGAATGATTTCGATGTAACCTTAGCTAAGAATGGAATGGAAGGTTTTGAAAAATTTAAAAAGGATACATTTGATTTGTGTATTTTAGATGTAATGATGCCTTATAAAGATGGTTATACTTTAGCTAAAGAAATACGTGAAAAGAACAAAGAGATTCCAATTGTTTTTTTGACTGCTAAAGCCATGAAAGAAGATGTATTGAAAGGATATAAAGTTGGTGCTGATGATTATTTAAATAAACCTTTTGATTCGGAAGTATTGTTGATGAAAATCAAAGCTATAATGCAACGAAAAGCATCAGAAACTAAGCCTGAAAATATTCAATTTGAATTTCAGATAGGTCAATTTCATTTGAATTCAAAATTGAGATTTTTGAGTTTTCCAGGGAATGAACCTATAAAATTATCACCAAAAGAAAATGAATTGCTTAAAATGTTAGCTGTTTATGTTGAAGATTTAATGCCTAGAGAATTGGCTTTAACTAAAATTTGGAGAGATGATAATTATTTTACATCTAGAAGTATGGATGTATATATTGCAAAATTAAGAAAATATCTAAAAGATGATCCCAATGTTGAAATACTTAATATTCACGGTGAAGGATTTCGATTGGTTGTAAAAAAATAAGCAAAAAGCTCCAAGAAATTGGGGCTTTTTTATTTTAGTTCAAGTTGCAAAGCAAAGCAAGTTTTTTCCTGATTATTAAGTAAGAAAGTATTTTTATTTCTTTCAATTTTTAATATATCTGAAAGTGAAACTTCTTTTAAATAATTCATTTCAAATGCTTTTATATCTTGGTGTAAGATAATTTCAGAATCAATATAGTCGATACACCATTCCAAATATTTTATGCTATTCGCATGATTTACTATATCTAAATCTGAAAGCTTTACAATATGTTCACTAACAAACTCAAATGTTTGTTGGATATTAATTTTAGAAAATGATTTTTCAGTAGCGGTGTTATTTGGATATTTTTCAAAATGTTGATGAGGTAATGCCAGAGCTTCAGGACGTCTAGTTTTAGTATTGAAAACAGCCCAAAAAGTTTCACAACCCACAATCTTTTCATCACCGATATACATTTCTAAACAACGAATTGATCGTGAATTTTCAAGTGAGTTTATCCAAGTTTTGACTGTCACGCTGTCTTTCCATTTTGGTAAACGTTTGATTTCAACTCGCATTTTACTCAAAACCCAAGCTTGATGGAATTCTTGCATATCGCTAAAACTAATACCTCCAATTTCCGAGTGTGTTGCAGCAGTCAACTGAAATAAATTGCATAATTCGGTATATTTCAAATAACCATTAGGATAGCATTGCAGAAAGTTAATTTCCCAATTTTTGGTTAGAATTGAAGTGAAGTTTGAAGTTATTGGCATTTTATTTTTTTATTCTTGATTGAATACAATCAATAATATCAATTATATTGGTTTCATAATCAAACCAAAAAGTGTTTTCAGTACGTTTAAACCAAGTCATTTGACGTTTTGCAAATCTCCTAGTATTTTTCTTGATTTCCTCAATTGCTAAATCTAAAGAAATCTTATCTTCTATGAAATCAAATAGCTCTCTATATCCTACAGTTTGCAAAGCATTCAATTCTTTATTGGGATATAATCTTTCTACTTCTCCTAATAAACCCTCGCTAATCATAATGTCAACCCGTTGGTTGATTCGGTTATACATTATTTCTCTATCTGCTTCTAAACCAATTACAATTGGAGAGAAGTTTCTGCTATTTTTCTTCAGATTTAAAAAGGTGGAATATGGTTTCCCTGTTCCGATACAAACTTCAACAAAGCGTTTCATTCTTTGAGGATTTTGCAATGTTTGTGGGTTGGTTTCTGTTATAAAATTATAATATTCCACATCCAATTTTTTTAATTGATTTTGAAGATATTCAATTCCATTATGTTCAAATTTTAAGCTAACATTCTCTCTAACTTTTGAATCAATTTCGGGAAATTCATCAAAACCTTTTAATACAGCATCAACATATAACCCAGAACCTCCAACCATAATTTGAATGTTATTTTTTAAAAATAATTCATCTAATTTGGTAATGGCTTCTTTCTCAAAATCCCCAACTGAATAGTTGTTAAAAATCGATTTGTTTTGAATAAAATGATGGGGAGCACCATTTAATTCCTCCTCTGATGGGACAGCGGTCCCAATTTTCATTTCTTTATAAAATTGACGGCTATCGCAAGAAATAATATCACAGCCAAAATGTTGAGACAAAGCTATGCTTAAGGAAGTTTTTCCTATTGCTGTCGGACCAATAATGGTGATTAAGTAATTCAAAAAATCTATTTAATGTTCTATCCTATTTTTTAAAACTTCACAATCTTCATTACTCGATTTCTTTTCAAATAGCTCTGAATAATATGACGAGTATCACGATTATTTTGCATTGGAATTATGATGTTTTTTAAAACATCTATATTATTAATCTGATAATTCAAATCATAAAAACAATATCCTTTATAAATTCCATTTTCAATTAACACAGCACTTCGTTCGTTCACACTTCTACCTCGATCAATAATAACCATATTACTATTATCAAATTCCATTTCTCTGATAAAATCTTTCACTCTTTCATTATACTCATCGGGAGTTTCTTTACCTAAACAAGCACCATTACATTCTTTTATTTTATATTGAAAACAACCATTTTGTGTTTCATATAAACCATTTAATTTCTGGCATAAATTATATTTTTCTGTAATTTTGAATAAAGCATTTTTTCCTTCTTGAACTGAAGTATAAGATGTAATCTCTTTTTTTCTGCCATCTGCCTTTTGAATTGTAAGATTGATATATCCATTTTCATCTACGTCTTTATACAAAGCCCATTGAAAAATGCTTTTCCTTTGTGCTCGATTATAAATAGGTTTGTTGATTTTAATTTCTTCACTTTCTTTTAATAATGCAATTAATTCGCTCCCTGTTTCTTCATGCGTAACTGCAAAAACTTCAATTTGAATCTTTTTACTTTTATTGGCAGTCCCCGTGAAATGTTGATTCACTCTTTTCTTGATGTTCTTACTTTTGCCAATATAAATCAAATTACCTTTCTCATTGTGCATATAATAGATTCCAGTTCTGCTAGGAAGACTTTCAACAATGTCTAATAATTTTGGTGTTAAACCACTTTTAATTTCGGCTTTTATTAAACTAATTAAAATTTCTTTTTCGGTATCTTTTGCCAAAAGCATTTTAAATAATTTCACTGTAGCCAAGGCATCTCCACTAGCACGATGCCTATCTGACATCGGAATTCCCAAGGCGCGCACCAATTTTCCTAAACTATAAGAAGGTTGTTCTGGAATTAATTTCTTTGATAATTCTACAGTACAAAGTGTAGGTTTTACAAAATCATATCCTAATCTATTAAATTCGGTTCGCAAAATTCGATAATCAAAAGATGTATTGTGTGCTACAAGTATGCAGCCTTCAGTAATTTCAATAATTCTTTTAGCAACTTCATAAAACTTTGGAGCACTTCGCAACATTGCGTTGTTTATCCCCGTTAATTTAACCACAAATGGTTGAATTTCCTTTTCAGGATTTACCAAACTGATAAATTGATCCACAACTTCGTGGCCATCAAATTTATAAATGGCAATTTCTGTAATTCCTTCTTCGTTGAATTGACCTCCAGTGGTTTCTATGTCTACAATAGCGTACAAAATAGTATTCAGTGTTCTCCCGATTGAGTTCAGGATTAGTATTCAGTTTTTTTACTTTTTAAATCAAAAAATATTAATCAACGATCATTATCTTCCTCCAAAGATACTACTTCCAATCCGAACCATTGTGCTTCCGCATTCAATTGCTAGTTGATAGTCACCAGACATTCCCATTGAGATAGTTTTCAGTAGGCAGTTTTCAGTTTTCAGTTGACTTACTTTGTTGAAAATAGTTTTCAGATTTTGAAATTCTTTTTTGATTTGGTCTTTATTATCTGTAAAAGTAGCCATTCCCATCAACCCAACAATTTTTATATTATTTAATTCTTTGAATTCTTTGGAAGCTATTATTTCATTTATTTCTTGTTCATTCAAACCAAATTTGGTTTCTTCATCAGCAATATAAACTTGAAGTAAACAATCAATAACACGATTATTTTTAGTTGCTTGTTTATTGATTTCTTCTAATAATTTCAAGCTATCAACTCCATGAATCAAACTCACAAATTGAGCAATTAGTTTTACTTTTCTTGATTGTAAATGCCCAATAAAATGCCATTGAATATCTTTAGGAAGTACTTCATGTTTTTCTACTAATTCTTGTACATAATTTTCACCAAAAACTAGTTGACCAGCATTATAAGCTTCCATCAAATCAGCAACTGGTTTAGTTTTGGAAACCGCTACAAGT
>CAIRMK010000445.1 GCA_903879645.1 uncultured Bacteroidota bacterium | reverse complement strand
TACTTTGGGAATTAGTTATTAGATGCCTGTACGTAAAATCCGGGGGGAATTCTTTTATTATATCACGAATTAACTTCGGATTTTTGTGCTCGGCTCAAATTACGAAAATCGGATCTGTTCCGTTGGTATCGTCTGCCTTTATACAGAAGAAAGAGGGCACCGGATACCCGGCGCCCTCATCTGAAAGGAGTGATGGCTATTTTGATAAGTACGCTGTCTCGGGAGTATATAGCGCGGACTCAAGTCCGCTGTCATGAACATTATCAGCCAGGAAAGCATAGTTGGGCATTGCCCACGCAACGCGGCCATAGCAGTCGTCCACGTAGCTAATTTGATAGATATCCTGGATGGCTTTGTTTTTATTCGCAAGCGTGGTGGCGGATTTAAGACGCGTTATCGCGGCCTCGTAATTATCGGAGAAACTAATCATCTTGCCGTACTGGCCGGCCCGGCACATGCGCTGAAAGATATAGTTTGTGGGGTCGACCGTATAACCGCTGGTACTGAAGAGGTTTAGCGCCGGGGTTTTTCCTTCATTCCGGATAGTAGAGGCGGCTGTATTGAGGCTTACCGTAGCGGTGATATTTAGATTCTTCAGCTGGTCCTGAATAGCGGCCGCGCCGGTGTTGTAAATGGGATTTGAAAAAAGTATCTGCGTATTAAATCCGGCGCCATAGCCGGCAGCTTGCAGCATGGACTTTGCCTTTGTAAGGTCGTAGACGGATGCTTTCTCTAATTCGGCATTGTCATTATTCTTTTTCATATTTTTATAAGTAATTATTTAATCCTTAAATAATTGTTTAAATAGACGTTAAACAAAGGTGATTCAATTTTGTTCATACTGGTTACACTTTAAATCAGAGAAGTTACATAAATCACAGATTTAGGATAATAATAACTTTGCTACATTCTGTTCATGTACCAATGGAGTTGTTTTTCAACTTTTTGAGAATGTAATATGGAAGTAATGGTTTGCCTTAGTCTAAAGAAAGCAGTTTCACTTTTTACAACATAATCTGTTGCCTTATGATGCATGCATTTTATGGCTACATCAATCTTATCTTGCGAAGATAACATTATAACTGGTATTTCTGGGTTAAATTCCTTAATTTTATCTAAAGTCGCCAATCCATTCATGGCATCTTTTTCAATCCCATCAAGATGAAAATCAAGAATGATGATATCTGGTTTCTCGTCAAGACTATCTATGCATAATTCACCAGTAGCAAATGTTTGAATATCAAAATCAGCATGGTCTAAAAACTCTATTTCTAATGACTTTAAAAATAAGGCATCATCATCTACTAAGAACAGTTTAATTTTATTTTCGGTTTGCATTAGTTCAAATTTTTAATGGTAATTAATTCTTCCTCTAATTCCCTGCAGGCTTGAACACAAATATTCTCTAGCTGTAAAACCATTTCGGGTATAGAATCTTCTTCGGATTGTATATTGGCAAAGTCTTTGACTTTTTTTGCCATGATTTCAAAATCGTGATTTATACCAACAATGGAAAATGACGGAATCATTTTATGAACTGTTGAATATAAAGTACTCCAATCTTTTTGATCAAAACTGGTTCTCATACTTTCAATCAAAGGTGGTGTTTGTTCCAAATATAATGAAATCATTTCCGTCATCAATTTCGGATTGGATTTCGTGTGTTGAATCAGATAATTCAAATCAGTACATTTATTTTTTAGCGCAATTTTATTGACTTTTATTTCTTGATTATTATGATCTGATTTTTTTAAAATTCCAATAATTTTGCTATACAACAAACGTTCATCAACAGGTTTAGAAATATAGTCATTCATTCCTACTTCCTTACATTTATCCAAATCAACGGTGGTAACGTCAGCCGTTAGCGCCACTATGGGAATAGCAGATTTTAGTGTTTTTCTGATGTATTCTGTAGTTTCAAAACCATTCATAACTGGCATTTGCAAATCCATTAAAATAATATCATATTCTTTTATTCGCAGTTTTTCAATTGCAATCTTTCCATTTGCAGCAATATCACAATTAAATCCAAAATCATCCAATAAGGTTCTCATCAACAACTGATTCAAAGCAATATCTTCCACCACCAAAACGTTAATATTCTTTAGCTCCTTATCCAAAGTAAAAATTTCTTCTGCAAGTTCAAGACTATCATTCGTTTTTTGAAAAGGCAATCTAAAACTAAAGGTCGAACCTTCGTTAATTACACTTTTTACTTTTATAGTGCCTCCTTGTCCTTCTACCAATTGTTTAACAATAGCAAGGCCTAGACCTGTACCGCCATAAATCCTAGAAGTCCCGCTGGATGCTTGCTGAAAATTCTCAAAGATGCTTTCAATTTTAGATTCAACAATACCAATCCCTGTGTCAGAAACGGCAAACTCAATAATAACATCATCATCAGTTTCTTCGATTAATTTTACGCTGACTACAATTTTTCCTTGTATAGTAAACTTAACGGCATTACTAACCAAATTTAAAATGATTTGATGCAATCGAACAGGATCTCCAATTACTATTTCTGGTATAGAAACATCATATTCATTAACTAACAATACATTTTTTTCTTGACTTTTAATATCAAATAAGTGAATCATGGCCGCAATAGACTTCGCCATTTTAAAAGGTGTTTTTTCAAAGGACATCTTGCCTGAATCTACTTTGGCTAAATCTAAAATGTCATTAATCAAAACAATTAAGGCATCGCCACTAGTTTTTATAGCTTGAAGATATTCTCGTTGCTTAGCGGTCAACTCCGTTTTCAAAACTACTTTTGTAAATCCGATGATAGCATTCATTGGCGTTCGAATTTCATGACTCATATTGGATAAAAACTGCTGTTTGGCTTTTACCGAGTCAACTGCTATTCTAGTAGCCGCTTCTGCTTTTATTAAAGCTTCTTCTACTATTTCTGTAGCTAATTCTGCAAATGCTTTTGCTTCTATCAATTCTTTTTCGGCTTTCTTTTGTTCGGTAATATCTCTCGCTACCACAACGGCACCAATAACATTATCATTAGCGTCTTTATAAACCGAGCCATTAAATAAGACATTCGTCAAATTGCCATCAATTAATACCAAAGAATAATCCACGACAAATCCTTTAGAAAACACTTCTTCATAGCCTTTTTTAGCAAGTTCAGGTTCTGTGAAATAGTTGATAAAATCCGAACCTATTAAATCTTCCTTGGATACATCGGTAACCCGAACGGAAGCCTGATTGGTATCCATAATTTTTCCATCCAAACTAATCGTAAACAATGGGTCACGACTGGCTTCAATCAAACTTAATGAATATTGTGAAGCTAGTTTTAATGAGTAATTATAGGCTTGCAATTCTTTACTTTCAACTACACGTTTTTCCTTTTCTTCATTCTGAAAATTAAGTTCTTTATCAGCAATGACTAATTCATCAGCTCTATCCTGCTTTTCTCCCGTTTGGAATTCTAGTTCTTTATTGGCAATAATCAATTCAGCAGCGCGATTCTCTTTTTCTTTATTTTGGTAGGCTAATTCTTTGTTAGCTATAATAAGCTCAGACGCTCGCTTTTCCTTTACAGTATTTTGATATTCTAATTCAACGTTAGCAATAACCAATTCGGCTGCCCGTTTTTCTTTTTCATTGTTTTGATACACTAATTCTTTATTGGCTATGGTTAATTCATCTGCGCGTTTCTCTTTTTCTTCATTCTGAAAATTAAGCTCTTTATTGGCGATAACCAATTCAGCAGCGCGTTTTTCTTTTTCTTCATTTTGAAAATTAAGTTCTTTATTAGCGATAGTTAATTCATCAGCGCGTTTTCCTTTTTCTTCATTTTGAAAATTAAGTTCTTTATTAGCTATAACCAATTCAGCCGCGCGTTTTTCTTTTTCATCATTCTGAAAAGCTAGTTCTTTATTAGCAATGGTTAATTCATCCGATCGCTTTCCTTTTTCTTCATTTTGAAAATTAAGTTCCTTATTAGCAATGCTTAAATCTAATGCCCATTTTTGTTGCGCAATATCTCTAGCCACAATTACTACTCCCAATACATTTCCAGCTTCATCTTTATACACAGAACCATTAAACAAAACATCAGTTAGTTTACCATCTTTATGTTTTAAAGTTAAAGGGGAATCAGCAACAGAGCCCTTGGCAAAAACCTCCTGATAAACCTCACTAGCTTTTTGCGGTTCCGTAAAGTAATCAAAGAAATTGGAATGGGTTAGCGCAATACGAGTCTGTCCTGTAATAGCAATAGTAGCTTGATTCATATCCGTAATTTTTCCATCAATATTGATAGTTACCAATGGATCTAAACTAGCTTCAATTAAGCTCCGAGCATATTGATTTTCTTTATTTATCATATCCATTATCTCCTATTTCTTCTATTGGATTTCTTCTTTTTTCTTTTAACTTTTTGAAATGCGACGGAGTTAATCCGGTGACCTTTTTAAACTGATTGGATAAATGAGCCACACTACTATAGTTGAGTTTATATGATATTTCGGTTAGATTGTACTCATCATAAAGCAACAATTCTTTAGCCCGTTCAATCTTGTGATTGATAATGAATTGCTGAATAGTCATTCCTTTTACTTCGGAAAAAATATTGGACAAATAGGTGTAATCATGATGCAGTTTTTCACTGATATAATCGGAATAATTCACCTTAGGCATCTCATCCGAATAATGAACCATTTCAATAATGACATTTTTAATTTTCTCAATTAAAATAGCCTTTTTATCATCCATTAATTCCAATCCAGAATTGGCCAATCCCTTGCGCAATAAGGCACGTTTTTCATCAGAAATATTTTCCATGATTTCAATTTCGCCCAAATCGACAATTATAAAATGAAGACCTATTTTTTTTAGTTCGTCTTTTACAACCATTTTGCAACGAGTGCTTACCATGTATTTGATGAATAACTTCATATAGGGGTGTATTAAGTCAATTTTATAGTATTAAAATTAATTTACAAAGTTGGTATTAGTATTGGAAGGGGTGTTATATAAATTAAGTGAAATGTTACATAAATCACATGTTTATACATGCTCTTTTATAAGTTTAGCTTGAAAAAAGCCTTGAATAAAAATGTGGGAATGATGTAATTTATACTCGCTCTTTTGTAACATCTAGTCTTGTAGTTCTCCTCAATTTTGTTGTTGAAATTAATTAATCGTATAAATCATAAAACAATGAAAACAGAAAAAAAACTAGGTATTTGGATGGATCATTTGAATGCACACATAATCGAATTTTCTTCTGATGTAAAAGATACTCAAACCATAACATCCGATTTTACGCATCAAGATAAAGAAGAAACTTTGCAACGTAGCGAAGGTGAAATGCACAACAAAGAACAGCACAAACAAGCAACGTATTATAAAGCGCTAACTAACATAATCAGAAATTATCAGGAAGTTCTACTGTTCGGACCTACAGAGGCTAAAGTGGAATTATTTAATTTTATTAGAGAAGATCATAAATATGATAAAATAAAAATCGAAGTGAAAAATACTGATAAAATGAGCAATGTAGAGCAACATCATTTTGTTAGAGACTATTTCAAACGCTTTGAATTCAAAATATAATGGAAAGGTAGTACATCATAAGCCATGAAAAACATTCAAAAAAAGACCCATAGTCAAGCTACTAAAAAAGAAAATGAACAAGTAGATCAATTCCCTGGATATCCACAATATCCAGCTAACGAGGATATTTATAACAAATTTGACAAAGAATTTGATATTGACCCTGAAGATATTTCTAAGAAGAAAAACAGCATCAAAATTGACAATACGGCGAAGTTAAATGTAAAAGATTTTAACGAAGATCAAACAGGTGAAGATTTAGATGTTCCTGGTTCTGAATTAGACGAAGAACAAGAAAATAGCGGTAGTGAAGACGAAGAAAACAACTACTATAGCTTAGGTGGCGACGACCATAATGATTTGGATGAAAACAACAGACAATAAAAATTATCTAATTAAAAACAAATTAGATAACTGTAGTATAGACACTAGCGATTTATATATTTTATAAAAATAATTATGAAAAAAATAATCTTTAATGGTATAATCCTACTAATGGGAATAAATAGTAGTTATGCACAAACAGCAGATTTTAGAATTTTCAGTTGGGGAAATCCGATGGAAAAAATAAAAACGGATGAAAAATCACCATTCTTTTCTACATTAAAAAGTGATGAGTTAGAGTATGATGATAAACTTGGCGGTTCCAATTTTAAAGTTTTATACATTTTTAATGACAATAATAAATTGATAAGTGGTATCTATATTTTTTCAAAGAAATATAGTAACCCGGAACTTTATTATCAAGAGTACTCCGTTTTTTTAAAACTACTTACCGAAAAATATGGTAAAGCGACGAATGAAAAAGAAACATGGAATACCACAGATCCTCTATATGATAAATCCAACAAAAAACAGGGTATCGCCGATAAAAACTTGAATCTGTATGCGGTTTGGTACACCAAAAGAACGGCTATCAAAATCACACTGATATCCATAGGAAATGATGTTCCGAGTATGCAAATACATTATACCGCCACATCATTGGATGAATTGGAAAATCAGATTGATTTAAAAGATGCCTTGAACAAGTTATAGTATTGAATTATTTTTAATGGAATAACAATGTATTCTTTAAAAATATTATCAAAAATAAATAGCTAAACTATATCATATTAATACATTACCAGTCGAATAAAATATGTAAAATCTGTAAGTTTTAGCTCAATGGATGTAATTAATTGTAAGAGAAATCAAACCACCTTTACTATAGAATTTAACGCTTAAACATTTAAATAAAATGAAAAAAATCATCCTTTTAGTGGCTTTGATAAGCACTTTATCATTGCTAACCTCCTGCGACGCAGGTTATGTTGCTGTACAACCGTCTTATGTGGAATCCGTTCGACCTAACCAACCAGGCGTAGATTTTGTTTGGATTGAAGGCGACTGGATTTGGAACAATCACAATCGAAGTTATTCTCATGGAAATGGACGTTGGGAAAGACCGGAACGAAGTAAAAACTATACCCCTGGACATTGGAATAGTACGCCTCATGGTTATAAATGGCAAAGTGGAAGAAGACATTAAAAACAACGCTATTTTACTTGCTACTGAGTGGCAAGAGCAATAAGAATAAAGCAATGCTTTTTGGGTAAAGAGAAGAAATTATTCACCAAAATTAATTTTTGGTACTAACCAAATCGCATTATTTTATAGACTACTAACACTATAAAAACTACTGTGTTGATACCCTCTCTCAAACATTTCTTTTACGATACTGGCAAATTTTCAATCTTTACAGGTAGGTTTTTTAAAGAACTCTTCTTACCACCATTTCAGTTCCACGAATTCATCAGACAATGTTATGCGGTGGGATATAAATCATTGCCATTAGTAACCATCACTGGTTTTATTATGGGATTAGTGCTCACCATTCAATCACGACCCACCATGACTAAATTTGGTGCAGAATCGTGGCTGCCGAGTATGGTGTCACTCTCTATAATACGCGAAATTGCTCCCGTTATTACCGCCTTAATTTGTGCCGGAAAAATTGCCTCTGGCATTGGAGCCGAATTAGGCTCGATGAAAGTAACAGAGCAAATTGATGCTATGGAAGTATC
>CAIRMK010000444.1 GCA_903879645.1 uncultured Bacteroidota bacterium | reverse complement strand
CCACGATCTCGACGAAACAAGGCCAAACGTCAAAGAAGTCAAAGAAAAAAACCTACCAAGGTGACCTAGCTCAACGAAAGAAAGTGAGACGAAATAAAAACAGCCACCATCAATAGGGAAATGTTTTGCCATGATAAATTCCCAATACTTCCTAAACTCCAAAAGGTAAATTTCTGCAATTTTTCTGCCGAACTAAAATAGGACAATACAGAAACAATAGCTCCAGCAAAACTGCTAAACATCAACCCAGCAATCAGTATCGTCATAGTGTCTCTTAGAAATTTTGATATCAACAGGACCAACATCAAAACAGCAAAACTTCCTAAACAAGATGCTATAATGATTCCATAAGAAGACAATAAAAAATCGGATAACACTAGTGGCAAAGCCCCAGCACCAAGAATTACAAAAGCAACCCCCAAACTTGAACCCGAACTTAATCCTAAAACATAAGGGCCTGCCAATGGATTTCGGAATAATGTTTGCATTAATAAGCCCGAGATTGATAATCCTATTCCTATCAAAATAGCGGTTATGGCTTTTGGAAGCCTGAAGTTAATGATAATGTATTCCCAAGTGTCTTTGCTAGCATTGGATCCCAAAAGACTTTTGATCACTTCTTTAAAAGGAATCGCCACTTGTCCTAGACTTAGGTTTGATAGTAACGTCAAGACCAATGTCAATGACAATATTGAAAATAGAATAGTATTTCGTTGGTTCGTTTTCAAATTATTTTAATTTTTCAAAGAAGAACGGTTTGTAGCCCACCAACAATTCTGGGTGCAAAATTTTCACAATGTCTTTTACTACGATATCAGGCCGATTGGGAGCTAATTCATAGTATAAAACGCCACCAGTTTTCCCTTTTCTTCCAGCAAAAGAATAGACATTTTTATTTTGAAATGCTTTAAATTGTGAATAATGGGGATTGGAATTTGCCATTGCTGATAATGTAGAAAATTGTCCTGAGGTAATCCACAAATCCGCATCTTTTGCTTTTTCTAAAACAGTTTCAAAGGATAGTGCAAGACTACCCGTTCCCTGGGTAGTTGCCCATAAATAATTGCCATTGGCTTCTTTCAATAGTTGACATCCCCAGCTCGTTCCCTGTGGTAAATACCATTTGTCTTCAAACATATCTCCTGCTAAAATGGTTGGATGAGTTGTCGCTTTTTTGGCAAGTTCTAAAGTATTTAGATAGTCTTTTTCGATTTTGCTAAAGATTTCATTGGCTGTGTTTTGTTTGCCATACAAGGCACCGAAAAACTTAATCCATTCGGCTTTTCCTAAAGGGGTTTGTTCGTTCCAATCGCCATTCAATAAAACTTTTAAACCGTTTTTCTGAAGATTATCTAATGTTGGATTGTTGTTGTCTAAACCATATCCGATGATTACTTGGGGTTGTAAATCGATAAGTACTTCGGTATTTAAGGCTTGATTGGAACCTAATTCTTTTACTTTTTTGGCATCAATTAAAGCACGAACTTTATCGGAAGAAATGTAATTCAAATTTGGAAATCCAACCAACGTTTTTTCCTCGCCCAGCATTTCTAAAGATGGAATGTGTGTGGTGG
>CAIRMK010000443.1 GCA_903879645.1 uncultured Bacteroidota bacterium | reverse complement strand
CTTGTCTTAAATTCTGAATAATACCCGTTACAGTGTCTTCTAGATAAATTTCTCTAGAAACATTTTCAAACAAGCCATCAACAGCGCCAATAGCAATGGTATAATTTCCTTGAACAGGGACTGATACCCCAACAGGTACTATGTCATTTGGATTGAATGGAAGGGAGCGACCTTGAATACTGTATTTTTCTTTATTAATTAATGAATAAATTGCTAACGTTCCAGTGGTAATAGTTCCAGCATCAAAAAAACTATCTCGACCCATAGTTGCTCCTTCAATATATCCTACCAATGTTCTGTCCGTTTGATTGTTAGGGTCAATAATGTCTAACCAAATTCTATTTCTTTCAAGATCATTAACGTTGTTACTTGAGCTATTTACAGTCGCATTTCCTGATTTATAAAAAATAGTATTATTATAGGTGTTATTTCTTAAAGTGTTATTAAAGGTGGCGATATCAGAACCCGCAACTCCATCTCTCATGGTTACGAAGAACCCTTGACCAGCACCTATAAACAAATCAACATCTGCTGTTGGACAACATGTTGTTCCTGTAAAATTGTATGTATAATAATCTTGTGGTGTGTAATTGTACATATAAGTTCCGTAAAATGGGCTTGGTATTAAAGCCGGTAATGTTCCATGTGTCCATAAACGTATTTGACCTTCAATTTTTGTGCTATTGTCAAGTAAAAATTGACTGCCTCTAATTGAAGAAGGGTACGGATTACCTAATAAATTCCAATTATCGCTAAAGTTAGTAATCTGAATTCCATTATTTCCAGCATGATAAGTTGTGTTTTGATCAATACCTCTATTAATTGGGATAGTAATCACTCCGTTGTTTGGGACTCCATTAAAAACTCCATTAAGAGTAGTGTTAACTGTTGAACTAAAACTGCTTGGTCCACTTGCGATATACCCTTTAGCGGGTGTCATTATGTTTCCAGCGGCAGACTCCCAATTACCCCAACCACCATTACTATTAGCAACCGTTGTATTCCATTTATAAATTGCTCCTGCGGTAAGAGGTGAAGCGATATTACTAACATTAAAACCTGCTACAGGAGAAGACCAATATACGTAATCTAATTTTCGCAAGCTTGCATTTCTTTTGTACGTAATATTTCCAATATTAATATTGTTTGTTACATTAGTAACCTGAATTAAACTTGAGCTATCTTCAATAATAAAATTACCAGTTGGCTCTACTTTAACCCAATCAGTTACGGAAATTGTATTTACAGAAGTTATGGTTAGGGTTGCTCCATTTAATACAGATAATGTTCCTGCTAAGGCAGCATAAGGAGTTCCCACAACAATTTGAGCTACAATAGGATTGTTGGCTGTTATTGGTATGATAACGCAATCTGTTGCATTTGGAATTCCTACAGGTGTCCAATTGTTTGGTTTATTCCAGTCAGTATCTATAGATCCATTCCATACTTTACTTCCAGAAACTGTAACGGTTGTAGTACTCACTTCTTTTAAAATAGTTCCACTGCACATTGCATAACTTACTTCCGCTGTATATGATGTGGTTGTTGGAGGGCATACACTTATTACATCTGTGGTTCCAACTACGGCACCAGTTGTTCCTGTTCCTTGATACCATTTAACAGAAGCAATAGAAGTTCCTGATGGCATGAAACGCCATGCCTCATTAGTAACAGTCCAATTAGGATCTAAACCATTTCTGTTAGGAGCAACTGCGGCTTGAGTTCCTGTGCCGTCTTGAATACCTACTGTAGCATTTCCATCATTCCATGTAGGACAAACACTTTTATCTTTTATATAGACATCAATAATATTAGTGTTTTCATATAAAACAATCATCCCTGTGTAGAGTATTGAATTACAAACGGTTGAGAACATTGGAACATCACTCCATGAAGCTACTAAAGCTCTACAACCTGTATTTAAAGTAATCAATTCCCAACCAATTTGCCCTCCTTTACTCGGGTCAATATCATGGTAAACTCCAAAAATTGAATTTAAAAACAAAGAGGTGCTTGGTAAATTACTTGCATAAGACCATTCAGAAAAACCACCTGGAGAGTTATTAACAGTATCAAAAGTGATTAGTCCATTTGAACTAATTAAACATTTATTGTAATTGTTGCCATAAAAGCAAAAGTTAAATGGCAGATTAATCATCGGTGACCAAACATCATCCACACTAACACTCACCGGATTTTGTAGACAAGTAAATTGGTAAGGTGGAGCATAAGGTATAGATTGCACAGTGTAGCTTGTAGTTTGACCCATTGCTAAATATGTAGCTTCTAAGCTAGCACATCCAGACCCAGAACATCCTGTAATTGGAGGAGGAGGAGATCCATTTAATCCTAACCCTCCTGCGGTTACAGATGGGCAACCTAAAGTAGTAGTTCCATTTCCATTACCTACAGTACAATTGGGTTGGAAAAAGCTAGTTGCACCTATCCATGCGCCTTGTCCTAATCCACCACCGCAATTGGATCGTACCCAAATGTAATAAGTAATTGAGGTAGTTAACCCGGTTAAACTTATTGATGTTACGCCAGCTGCTGTAGATCCTGTTGGTGTTGAACCATAACTTGGAGCTATAGCGCTTGTAGATAAATAATAATCGTAACCATTTGACGGTGCAGGCGTTGCTGGTGTCCAACTTATATTAGTAGCTGTGGTAGAAACAATTACCGCTGCAATAGAGGAAGGATTTCCTGAACAAGCTAAATTAGTCACCACAAAAGTATAATCTTCTGTTTCACCAGTAATACCAGAGTTACAACTTACAGGAGTTGATGAAAAATAATTAACAACAATTCTCATACGAGTACTTCCTGATAAAGCTGTTGCAGGGACAGTAAAACTTCCAGAAGGATTAGAAAACACAAATCCAGCTGTAGTATAAACCATTTCGCCAGCATCAGTGAAAACACCATTTTGATTCCAATCAACAAATATAGATACGCCAACTCCTCCGCCAACACCTGAAATGGAGGTAGTAAAAGAAACAAGACCATTTTGAATTTGAGTGACAATCTGAGTAGTTGTAAAATTGCCATAACCAGATGCGGAGTATCCAGAACTATTGTTACTTATGTTTGTTAGTCCTCCAGTTGTATCAAAATTGGATAGATAAGCAGTAGAAGATGTTGAAGTTGAAGTGCAATAGCTAGTTGATAGTGTAGCATATGTGATTGTGTTAGAACTAATACTAGTTCCACAAGTATTAGTTGCTCTAATTCTGTAATAATAAGTGGTGCCAATCGTTAATCCTGTGACACTATAGGTGATTACGTTTCCAACAGATAAATTATTATATCCTGCTACAAAACTAGCAAATGTATTGCTTGTAGAAACATCAAGAAAGTAACTTGTAGCGCCTGATACAGCGTTCCAATTTGCCACAATAGAGGTCGTAGTAGCACTGCTTCCTGCAATAGCAACTGGTACAGATATCCCTGTAATTGTAACTGATGCTGTAATAACACATCCATTTGAATTGGTATAGGTGATGGTTGATGTTCCTGCTATTACTCCTGTTACTAATCCTGTAGCGCTTACAGTAGCCACTGCGGTATTAGACGACACCCAAGGATTGGTTGCAGCAGCAGTTGCACTACCTGTTAATTGAGTAGTGCTTCCTGCACAAGCCGATAAAGTTCCAGTGATTGTTGGTAATGCATTTATAGTTACTAATGCCGTTATCAAGCAACCATTAGTATTTGTATATGTAATTGTAGTTGAACCCACTGTTAGTCCTGCTACTAATCCAGTCGCACTCACTGTAGCCACGGCAGTATTGGAAGATACCCAAGGATTGCTTGCTGCAGCAGTTGCGCTACCTGTTAATTGTGTGGAACTTCCCACACAAGTCGACAATGTTCCTGTTATGGTTGGTAATGCATTTATTGTTACTGTAGCTGTAATGAAACATCCATTGGTATTGGTATAAGTAATAGTTGTTGTTCCTGCTGAAATTCCTGTAACTAATCCAGTAGCGCTTACTGAAGCTACTCCGGTATTGGATGACACCCAAGGATTGGATGCCGCTGCTGTTGCACTACCTGTTAATTGTGTAGTATTACCTATGCAGGCAAACAACGTTCCTGTTATGGTTGGTAAAGGATTTATGGTTACGACTGCTGTAATAACACATCCATTATTATTGGTATAGGTAATGGTAGATGTTCCTGCTGTTAGTCCAGTTACTAATCCTGTTGTGCTTACTGTAGCTACTGCTGTATTTGAGGATAACCAAGGATTGATAGCTGCTGCCGTTCCACTACCCGTTAATTGGGTTGTAGTTCCTGGACAGGCTGACAATGTTCCTGATATGGTTGGCAATGCATTGATGGTTACTACTGCAGTGTTTGCACATCCATTAGTATTGGTATATGTGATTGTTGATGTATTAGCACTTACGCCTGTTACTAGTCCAGTTGCATCAATAGTTGCTACTCCTGTATTAGAAGAAGACCATGGATTAGTTACCGCTGCAGTTGCACTACCTGATAATTGTGTAGTGTTTCCTATACAAGCAGACAATGTTCCTGTTATAGTTGGCAATGCATTAATTGTTACAGTAGCCGTGATGGAACATCCATTAGTATTGGTATATGTTATATTAGCTGAACCCGCAGATACTCCTGTAACTAATCCCGTTGCATCAACAGTCGCTACTCCTATAGCCGAAAAAGTCCATGGATTAGTTAGTGCGGCTGTTGCACTACCTGTTAATTGTGTGGTATTACCCACACAAGCAGATAATGTTCCTGTTATGGTTGGTAAAGGATTACTAGTATAAGAAAGAGCACTATTTACTGTCCCTCCTGGCGTGGTAACTGAAACTGTTCCTGAAGAACCGTTGGCCGGAATTACTGTAAGCACGGTACCCGTATTAGAAATTATAGATGAAACAGCAGTACCACCTACTAAAACAGTAGCGGTAGTAGTGCCTGTAAGATTGGTACCGTTAATAACCAATTGACTTCCATCACAACCGGAAGTTGACCCCAAACTGGTAATAGTTGGAGTAGCCACACATTTTACTGTGATATCAAATCCAGCTATAGGAGAATTTGTTCCTGTAACAAATTTCACAACAAGATAGCCACTAGAATCTGTAGAAGTAACAGTTGTTCCAACTGTAACTGATGAAACTGCATTAAAAGAAGAAATTGGAGTTGTTGTCTGATTACCATCATAAACAGTAATTTTTGTTAATGCATCAACCGAAAAACTATTAAATATTAATTGTACTTTCTCTCCAGCTGTAGTTGGAGCGAAGTACAAAATCTGAGTTTGTGATTTATTATAAACATCATTTAACCCTCCTTGGTCATAAAAAGTGAGGAAACCATTTCCTGCAGAAGGCACTGAAACAGGTGATGGGGTTGGACCACAAGTGGTAGAAGCCCCTAATTCAGGAACAACTATTGTATTATCATTGGGAGAAGTATTATAAGTTATTACACCAAAATCATCAATCCAAAAACTACCTGATATAGGATTCCATGCACCGGTCCCTGAATTATATGTCCCCCTAGTATCACAAATTCTAAATTTACAACTTGTATTAGGATTGCTATTGAATGTAGCACTCACTAAATTCCATCCCGATACAGCGACAGCTGTGTTTAAAGTAGGCATGACACCTGTAATACTTATACCATTAATAGTATTTGTTCCAGCGGGAATAGTATACCAAGTTGTACCATTATCTGTACTAAACTGAAGAATGTATGTTATAGAGACTCCAATAGTAGCAGATTTGTTAACATAAAATGTAACAACTTTTGGATTAGTTACCGCAGGTGTTATTACACTGGGATAATTTAGAGTTGTAGGGTTAAGTGAAGTATTAGTACCTGTCTGTTGTAATAAATTAGAACCAGTTCTAGATTGAGTACTACCAGAATTAGTAAAAGAAGTAACCCCTGAAGTTAATGACCATCCTGTAGCCATAGTTTTAAAACTTTCAAAACTTTGATACGGTCCAATACATTGTGCATTGGCCATCCAACTGATTGAACTAAATAAAAGCACTAAAAGTAACTTTGTAGGGAAGTTGTTGTTTTTAGTTTTTGATG
>CAIRMK010000442.1 GCA_903879645.1 uncultured Bacteroidota bacterium | reverse complement strand
TTATCAACAAAATAGAGAATTGTATTTCAACAAAGCTTTCTCCTTTAAAACCTTTCTACAATAATTAGTATCTATATCTAATTTGCAAAAAATCAATCTATTTTTCGTTTAAAAAATATTTTTAAACTAAATTTGAAGTAATAATAAAGCAATACAATTGTGAGTACAACAAACAATCTTTTTTCAGAATTTGAGGCACTTAGTTCCAAACAATGGAAACAACAAATTCAATACGAACTTAAAGGGGCCGACTACAACGAAACTCTTGTCTGGGAAAGTCCAGAAGGCATCAAAGTAAAACCTTTTTATCATAGTGATGAGTTCGAAGTAAAGCTAAATAGTAACGCTCCTGAAAATGCGTTTGCTATCCTACAAAACATATTCGTTCATGATGTAAAAAAATCAAACGAGCGCGCATTAGATTCTTTACATCGCGGTGCCGAAAACATAAGATTCACTATTGAAAATGAAACGATTTCAATAGACGATTTAATGCAAAACCTTCCTTTGAAGGACACTACCTATTATTTTCATTTGCCGTTTCTTTCAATCGATTTCGCTACTAAAATAAGTAATTTTGCCGCTAAACACCATGCTAAATTCATCATGCTAAATGACCCTATTGGGCAATTAACAAAAGATGGCAATTGGTTTGAAAATTTAGAGAAAGACATAGAAAAGTTAGATGCAATTGCTGCAACTTCTTCTATCAATTTCTTAAGTATCAGTGCTGGAATTTACCAAAATGCTGGTGCCAATATGGTGCAACAATTAGCCTATACTCTGGCTCACACAAACGAGTATTTCAATAGAATCCCAGCTATAAAACATCCTATTACTATAGAAGTTGCTGTTGGAACCAACTATTTCTTTGAAATTGCTAAACTGCGCGCCTTACGCATCCTGTTCAACACTTTAGAAAAAGAATACCACCACAATTTCGATTGCAACATCATTGCAACCCTACTAAACGTACCAAAACTATTTACGACTATAACGTAAACATGCTTCGCACCACCACCGAGTGCATGAGTGCTATTTTGGGAGGAGCTAATGCAGTTGCCAATTTACCGTATGATGCTTTATACCACAAAGACAACGAATTTGGAGATCGAATTTCTAGAAACCAATTGTTGGTTTTGAAAAACGAAAGTTATTTCGACAAAGTCAACAATCCAGCGGATGGCGCATACTATATTGAAAATTTAACCGAACAATTAGCTGAAAAAGCGTTGTTGTTATTCAAAGATATCGAAGCTAATGGTGGATTTATTACTCAATTGATGGAAGGAAACATCCAAAGAAAAATTAGCGAAAGTGCTCAAAAAGAACAGGATTTATTTGATAGCGGGAAAGAAACATTGTTAGGAACCAATAAATATCCAAACAAAAATGACCGCATGAAAGACGATTTGGAATTGTATCCTTTCGTAAAACAAAATCCACGCAAAACGTTAATCACACCTATCATTGAAAAAAGATTGGCTGAGAAATTAGAACAAGAACGTTTATCTCAAGAACAATAGCCATGAGAAAAAACATCCAACATATCATTTTGGAAAATTCCAAAAAGGAAACTCCAAAACATAATAATTCAGCTACTTTTTACACCGCTGAAAATATTGAACTAAAACCAATTTATACTCCCAACGACATTGAGGGCATGGAGCATCTCGGTTTCGGAGCTGGTTTTGCACCCAACTTACGCGGTCCTTATGCTACAATGTATGTTCGCAGACCATGGACCATTCGTCAATATGCAGGTTTCTCAACGGCTGAAGAAAGTAATGCCTTCTACAGAAGAAACCTTGCTGCCGGACAAAAAGGTTTATCCGTTGCTTTCGATTTAGCTACACATAGAGGCTACGATTCCGATCACGAACGTGTGGTGGGTGACGTAGGAAAAGCCGGCGTTGCCATCGATTCTGTAGAAGATATGAAAGTATTGTTCGACCAAATTCCTTTAGGAGAAATGTCGGTTTCGATGACCATGAATGGTGCGGTTTTGCCTATTATGGCATTCTACATCGTGGCAGCCGAAGAACAAGGTGTAGCTCCTGAATTGCTTTCGGGAACCATCCAAAACGACATTCTAAAAGAGTTTATGGTTAGAAATACATATATCTATCCACCTACGCCTTCTATGAAAATCATTGCAGATATTTTTGAATATACTAGCAAAAACATGCCTAAATTCAATTCTATTTCTATCTCGGGATACCACATGCAAGAAGCAGGTGCTACTGCCGATATTGAATTGGCTTATACCCTAGCCGATGGTTTGGAATACATTCGTACTGGTTTGGCAACCGGAATGAAAATTGATGAGTTCGCTCCAAGACTTTCCTTTTTCTGGGCCATTGGTATGAACCATTTTATGGAAATTGCCAAAATGCGTGCGGGTAGAATGTTGTGGGCCAAATTGCTAAAACAATTCCACCCGAAAGACGAAAAATCTTTAGCGTTGCGTACCCACTGCCAAACGTCAGGTTGGAGTTTAACTGAGCAAGATCCATTTAATAATGTGGCGCGTACTGCAATTGAAGCAGCGGCAGCGGCTTTTGGTGGAACCCAATCCTTACACACCAATGCCTTGGATGAAGCGATTGCTTTACCAACCGATTTCTCGGCGCGTATCGCTCGAAATACACAAATCTATTTACAAGAAGAAACCAAAATCTGTAAAACCGTTGACCCTTGGGCAGGTAGCTACTATGTAGAAACCTTAACCAAAGAAATCGCGGATAAAGCTTGGGCTTTGATTGAAGAAGTCGAATCTTTAGGCGGTATGACCAAAGCTATCGAATCGGGAATCCCGAAATTGCGTATTGAAGAAGCTTCGGCGCGTAAGCAAGCACGTATTGACAGCAGTCAAGATATTATTGTGGGTGTCAACAAATACCGTTTGGAAAAAGAAGATCCTTTACACATTTTGGATGTGGATAACCAAATGGTGCGCAAACAACAAATTGAACAATTACAACATATCAAAGCTACACGTGATAACGATAAAGTAAAAGCGTGTTTGGCAAAATTAACTGATGCAGCTAAAAATGCTAATGATAATTTATTATCTTTAGCCGTAGAAGCGGCAAGAAACAGAGCCACATTGGGTGAAATCAGTGACGCTTTGGAAGCAGTTTTTGGAAGATATAAAGCACAAATTAGAAGTTTTAGCGGCGTGTACAGTAAAGAAATTAAAAACGACGAGAGCTTTGAAAAAGCCAAACAATTAGCCGATGCCTTCGCTAAAAAAGAAGGACGTCGACCACGTATTATGATTGCCAAAATGGGACAAGACGGTCACGACCGTGGTGCCAAAGTAGTAGCTACAGGTTATGCTGACGTAGGTTTTGACGTAGACATTGGTCCATTATTCCAAACGCCTGCAGAGGCTGCCAAACAAGCCGTAGAAAACGACGTGCATATTTTGGGTGTTTCTTCATTAGCTGCTGGACACAAAACCCTAGTGCCACAAGTAATATCAGCACTTAAAAAATACGGTCGAGAAGACATTATGGTGATTGTTGGTGGTGTTATCCCAGCACAAGACTACCAATTCCTTTTTGATGCTGGTGCTGTTGCTGTTTTTGGTCCTGGTACTAAAATTAGTGATGCTGCGATTAGTATTTTGGAGGTTTTATTAGAGGAATAAAAATCAAACTATAAATAGAAAAACACCGACTGAAAAGTTGGTGTTTTTTTTACATTCAAATTACATTCACTTTTTATAATTTTTAATTTAGTTTTTATATTAAACAATATAAATTTTATTAATTAAAATACACTTTATATTAATTAATATGTAGTATTTATAGTTTA
>CAIRMK010000441.1 GCA_903879645.1 uncultured Bacteroidota bacterium | reverse complement strand
TTTTGTAGCCCGTAGGGGAATCGAACCCCTCTTACCAGGATGAAAACCTGGCGTCCTAACCGATAGACGAACGGGCCAATGTCATCCTAGGTTAAATAATAATCTCAATAATTTATTGAACTTGTAGCCCGTAGGGGAATCGAACCCCTCTTACCAGGATGAAAACCTGGCGTCCTAACCGATAGACGAACGGGCCATTACATTATTTTGTAATGCGAGTGCAAAAATACAACTATTTTTATTCCACACAATAGCAGCAAGCACTTTTTTTAATAATTTTTTAATAAGCTTTTGCAAATAAAACTCTACCCGTTGATTTTGCAACTGTTAAGACACACTTACCTTCCTCTACATCCCTATTTAATGGAATACAACGAATAGTAGCTTTTGTCAAATCTTTAATTTTTTCTTCAGTTTCCGGTGTACCATCCCAATGTGCAGAAATAAATCCTGCTTTATTTTCCAATACCTCTTTGAATTCTTCAAAACTATTCACTTCTGTAATATGTGTATCTCTATAATTTAATGCTTTACCAAATAAATCATTTTGAATAGTTTCTAATAAATTATTGATATGGTCAACAATTATTTCTTTTGAAATAACTTCTTTTGTTAAAGTATCTCTTCTTGCAACCTCAAATGTTCCGTTTTCCAAATCTTTTGGTCCCACTGCGATTCTAACCGGCACCCCTTTCAACTCCCATTCAGCAAACTTAAATCCAGGCTTTTGCGTTGTTCTATTATCGTATTTAACTGAGATTTTTAATTTTTTAAATTGTGTAACTAAATCATTTACAACTGATGTAATTCTTTCAAATTCTTCATCCGTTTTAAAAATCGGAACTATTACGACCTGAATTGGAGCTAAGTTTGGAGGTAATACCAATCCATTATCATCTGAATGCGTCATTACTAATGCCCCCATTAAACGAGTTGATACTCCCCATGAAGTTCCCCAAACATACTCTTGTTTCCCTTCTGCATTAGCAAACTTTACATCAAACGCTTTTGCAAAATTTTGCCCTAAAAAGTGTGAAGTTCCTGCTTGCAGTGCTTTCCCATCTTGCATCAATGCTTCAATACAATAGGTTTCTTCAGCGCCTGCAAAGCGTTCTGTTTCTGTTTTTAACCCTTTTATAACTGGAATCGCCATAAAATTTTGGGCAAAATCAGCATAGACATTCATCATTTTTTCAGATTCTTCTATAGCCTCCGTTTTAGTTGCATGAGCAGTATGACCTTCTTGCCACAAAAATTCAGCAGTTCTCAAAAATAAACGAGTTCTCATTTCCCAACGAACCACATTTGCCCATTGATTAATCAATAACGGCAAATCTCTATAGGATTGCACCCAATTTTTATAAGTACTCCAAATAATGGCTTCACTTGTTGGACGAACAATAAGTTCTTCTTCAAGTTTCGCATTGGGATCGACCATTAATTTACCTGGTTTATCTGGATCATTTTTTAATCTATAGTGTGTCACAATGGCACATTCTTTTGCAAAGCCTTCTGCATTTTTTTCTTCTGCCTCAAACATACTCTTGGGAACAAATAAAGGAAAATAAGCATTACTATGCCCAGTTTCTTTAAACATTCTATCTAGTTCTGCTTGCATCTTTTCCCAAATAGCATAACCATAAGGTTTGATAACCATACAGCCTCTAACACCTGAATTTTCTGCTAAATCAGCTTTAACTACTAGCTCATTATACCACTTGGAATAGTCCTCTTCTCTCTTTGTTAAGTTCTTACTCATAATAAATTGTTTGGCACAAAAATTGTTTAACTTATTTTAACTAAATATTCCGACAAAACTAACTATTTTTGTATTGTCCAACAATAAAAATGCTATAGATATGAAAACAAATTCTTTTTTCACAAAAAAAATATCCATTTATTCACTACTTGGATTTTTTGCATTGATTGTAACTTCTTGTGGTTCCTATCAAAATTCATCTTATTATGATAATGATGGTGTTTATGGCTCGAATGAAAAACCAAAACAAAAAGAAGAATCAAAATCAAACAATGGCTATTATAAAGAATATTTCAGCAACTTAAATAAAGACAATGAACAAGTTTTTACAGATGTAAATAAATACTCCTCGTATAATGATACCATTAAAAAGAATGGAAATATCAATAATAATGTTAATCAAAATCAATCTGATTATGCAGGATGGGGTTCAAATCCTGATAATGTTACTGTAAATGTTTACGGAAACAATATGGGGTGGAATAATTTTGGTTATTACGGAAGCAATTGGGGATACGGAAGTGGGTCTTATGGAAATTATTGGGGTTGGAATTCTGGTTGGTACGGTCCTAGTTGGGGATGGAACTCATGGTATGGCCCAAGTTGGGGATGGGGATGGAATTCTTGGTATGGACCTAGTTGGTATGGAAATTATGGATACGGGTCTTACGGAAATAATTGGGGTTGGAATTATGGCCATTTAGGACATAATTATGCCTATTCGGGAGGAAGAAGAAACTCTAATTTTATTGGAAATGAGTTTGGAAATTATTCTGGCAGAAGATCTTCTTCTGTAACAGGAGTTCCTAGAAGTTATAATAACTCAGTTGCACCAAGAAGTTCTGCAAATTCTAATACTAGAAATTATAATAATACACCTAGAGCAAATTATTCCAATCAAAATTATAATAATACCCCCAGAAATTACAATTCAAACAGCACTCCTAGGAACTATAATAATAACACCAACTCTTCTACAAGATCATACACCCCTTCTAGTTCTTCTCCAAGATCTTATGGTGGAGGTGGTGGAAGTTATGGCGGTGGCGGTGGCGGAAGATCTGGTGGCGGTGGCGGAAGACGTTAATTATTATAAATTATAAATCATTATACTTTACTATGAAAAAGATATTTGCATTAGCAATAGTAAGTTTAGCTATGACTTCTATTCAAGCACAAGATATAAATGACGCTTTACGATATGCTCAAACAGATTTAGGAGGAACAGCAAGATTTAGAGCCATGAGTGGTGCTTTTGGAGCACTTGGCGGCGATTTTTCAGCAATAAATGTTAACCCTGCAGGATCTGCTATTTTCGCTAACAATCAGGTTGGAGTAACATTAAGCAACTACAATACAAACAACAGTTCAAATTATTTCGGGAATAATTCATCTGATAGGAGAAACTCATTAGATTTGAATCAAGCTGGAGGCGTTTTTGTATTTAATAATTATTACAAAAAAAGTAATTGGAAAAAATTTGCATTTACTTTAAATTATGATAATGCAAAAAATTTAGACAATTCTACTTTTTCCGCGGGTACCAATCCAAATCATTCTATTGATAATTATTTTTTAAGTTACGCTAATGGTGTATCATTAGGAACATTAAGCAATAATTATTTTAGCGATTTATATTACAACGAACAACAAGCTTATTTAGGTTATAATTCGTACATTGTTGACCCTACTACTAATACAAATAACAATACAAGCTATTATACAAACGTTTCAAATGCAGGAAACTATTATCAAGAGAATAGGACTAGAACTACTGGATATAATAGTAAATTAGCTTTCAATTTTTCGGGACAATATACTGATAAATGGTTTTTTGGATTTAATTTAAACTCTCACTTTTTGGATTACAGACAATCAAGCAGTTTCTATGAGTCCAATAGTAATCCAAAATATACTTCAGGTTCAACTGTTGATGCCATTCATTTTAATAACGACTTATATACTTATGGAAGTGGTTTTTCTTTTAATTTGGGAACTATCTTCAAACCTGTTAAAGAAATTCGACTTGGTTTAGCCTATGAATCACCAACATGGTACAGATTAACTGATGAATTAAGCCAAAGAGTGACTACTTCTGGATATGGATTAAATTCTACTCAAGACAATACACAATATTCAGCAGGTATTGTCACTGACCCAAATACCACAATGGTTTTTCAACCTTATAAATTACAAACTCCAGGAAAATTAACAGGGAGCTTTGCTTATCTCTTTGGTAAAAGAGGGCTAATCAGTTTAGATTATGCAATTAAAGATTATAGTGGAACAAAATATAGTCCAACAAATGACTTTACTAGTACAAATGCAACAATGTCTAACACTTTGACTAAATCAAATGAGATTAGACTTGGAGCAGAATATAAAATAAGAAAAGTAAGTCTTCGTGGTGGTTACCGTTGGGAACAAAGCCCCTATAAGGATGGTAAAACCATTAGTGATTTGACAGGATATTCTGGAGGTTTAGGTTTCAATTTTGGTGCAACTAAATTAGATTTAGCGTATTCCTATGCTAAACGTGATTATGATCAACAATTTTTCTCACAAGGATTAACTGATGCAGCTAGAATTAAATCTGTAAATAATAATGTGAGTTTAACTTTATTATTTGAATTATAATTCTTCAAAAAAATATAATTAGAACCATTCGTTATTCGGATGGTTTTTTTTATACTGTAGCGATTACTAACTAACAAGCCTGAAAGTTTCGCATCTTAAAATAAATAATGTAATTTTGCACCCCAATTAAATAAAGGTATGAGAACCAAATCGGTAAAAAAAAATAAAATCAATGTCATAACGCTTGGGTGTTCAAAAAACACTTACGATAGTGAGGTTTTAATGGGTCAATTAAAAGCTAGCGGAAAAGATGTTGTTCATGAAGAAGAAGGAAATATTGTAGTGATAAATACCTGTGGTTTTATTGATAATGCTAAAGCAGAATCAGTAAATACAATATTAGAATATGCAGACAAAAAAGAAAGAGGAATTGTAGATAAGATATTTGTAACCGGATGCTTATCTGAACGATATCGTCCTGATTTAGAAAAAGAAATTCCGAATGTTGATCAATATTTTGGAACAACTGAATTACCCCTACTATTAAAAGCACTTGGTGCCGATTACAAACACGAGTTACTAGGAGAAAGATTGACTACTACTCCAAAGAATTATGCGTATTTAAAAATTGCTGAAGGTTGTGACAGACCTTGTAGTTTCTGTGCAATTCCAATTATGCGAGGCAAACACGTTTCACAATCTATTGAGAAATTAGTTAAAGAGTCTGAAGGTTTAGCTAAAAATGGTGTGAAAGAATTGATTCTTATTGCTCAAGATTTGACGTATTACGGATTGGATTTATACAAAAAACGCAATCTTGCTGAATTGCTTGAAAACTTGGTTAAAGTTGAAGGAATTGAGTGGATTCGATTGCATTATGCCTTCCCTACTGGATTTCCGATGGATGTTTTGGAATTGATGAAACGTGAACCAAAGATTTGTAATTACATTGATATTCCGTTGCAACACATTTCAGATAGAATTCTAAAATCTATGAAACGCGGAACCACCAAAGAGAAAACTACTAAACTCCTTAAAGATTTCCGTGAAGCTGTTCCTGGCATGACAATTAGAACTACTTTAATTGTCGGTTACCCTGGTGAAACGCAGGAGGATTTTGAAATTATGCGGGATTGGGTTCAAGAAATGAAATTTGAACGATTGGGCTGTTTTACGTATTCTCACGAAGAAAATACTGGTGCTTTTGCTTTAGAAGATGATGTTCCTGAAGAGGTGAAAAAAGCACGTGCTCAAGAAATCATGGATTTACAATCGCAAATTTCTTGGGATTTAAATCAGGAGAAAATTGGACACACATTTAAATGTGTCATTGATCGAAAAGAAGGAGAACACTTTATTGGGAGAACAGAATTTGACAGCCCCGATGTAGATAATGAAGTTTTGATTGATGCTTCAAAATTCTATGTGAAAACTGGTGAGTTTATCAATGTGAAAATTACCGATGCCACTGAGTATGATTTATATGGTGATCCTGTTTAGAATTACAAAAAAATATTTATTTTTATATCCTTAAACAATTTGAAATGAAAACATTAAAAAACATCTTGACAATTAGCATTCTTCTGCTATCTTTTAATGTAATTTCCGCCCAATACGGTGGTGGAATGGGTGGTGGCATGGGAGGCGGTATGAACCGTGGTGGAATGAATAGAAATCCACAAAGTATGCAAAACACCAATAATTTTGGCAAAAACAAAAGCCCTGAAGAGATTGAAAAAGAAAAAGCAGAAAATCTTAATAAAAGCATTGAAAAAATGACTAAAGATTTAAATTTAGATGACCTTCAAGTAATTGTAATTAGAAAAGAAATTGAAGCTGGAGCTAAAAGT
The DNA here is from genome assembly GCA_903879645.1 of uncultured Bacteroidota bacterium. Lineage (GTDB taxonomy): Bacteria > Bacteroidota > Bacteroidia > Flavobacteriales > Flavobacteriaceae > Flavobacterium. Next base: position 14,886 of record CAIRMK010000441.1, on the reverse strand, counting down.
ATTTCAGCAGTTACAAAAAGCGAAATTTCTAATGAAGAAAAAATTAAGGAAGTTGATGCTATCAATGAAAAAACAGATAGAACAATAAATACTTATTTAAACGCTGAGCAAAAAGTAAAATATAAAAAATACATTGAAGAGCGAAAAGAACGTATGGAAAAGTATAAAATGTCTACAAGAAATTAACACCCAATTTATAAACGACTTTAACATAAAAAAACTCCAAAACAATAATGTTTTGGAGTTTTTTTATGCAAATAACAAACCTTTTATTTTCTTATTTTTTAGCTACAACCGTTCCTTTAAAGAGTAACGTTTTTGGAGTTTCCTCTGCGCTAGTGGTGACAGTAACTGTTTTAGAGAACGGTCCTGCATTAGCTGCATTGAACGTTGCTTTTACATAGCCAGTTTTTCCTGGTGCTATTGATTCCTTTGTATAATCAGCATTAGTACAACCACATCCTGGCTTAACATTGGTGATTAAAACTGCTTTCCCACTAGTATTCTTAAATTCAAATTCAATTACTTTGGGAGTTCCCTGTGGAATCTCACCCACTTCAACTGTTTCGCTTTTCCATGTTAATGGCGTTGTTGTTACCCCTTTCATCATTCCATTTTTTGGGTTTGGAAGGATTGAGAATGACATTAATCCTAAAGTCAATCCCAGTAATGTAATTTTTAATGTTTTCATAATTTGTACTTTTTAATGTTACTATTAGTTTTTTGATTGTGTTCATTCGTTTGAACAATCCAAAAGTATTTTAATTACTATCATCTCCCTGTTAAGCGGTTTCAAATGTTTGTTAACGACTTGTTAACGGTGAAATACTACCCTTTTTTTTAGTAATATTACATTCGCAAACAAACAAAAATCATTACCTAGCGACTAATTTGTTGTAAAACTCATGAAAACTAAAAATCTTAACATCATAATTGTTCTCGGACTTGTTGCAACTATAGGAATATTGATTGCACAATTGCTTTGGACCAAAGAAGCCTTCCATTTGGAGGAAAAAAAGTTTTCACAAAAAGCAAATATTGCCTTATTGGAAGTAGTGAAGAAATTATATCAAGGCACTACTAGTGAATTACCTTCTGCCAATCCCATTAAGAAAATAGCGAACGATTATTATATTGTCAATGTTGACAATGATTTTGAGCCAAAAATTCTAGAATATTATCTAAAAGCCGAATTTACCAAATTCAATATCAACACCGATTTTGAATATGCTATGTACAATTGTCAAAGTGACGAAATGGTTTATGGAAATTATATTTCTCTAACTGATAAATCCCCAGAGAAAAGAACTGTATATTTCCCTAAACACAAGAATTTAGTCTATTACTTTGCTATTCGCTTTCCTAATGAAACTACCTATTTATTTAGTTCTCTTCGATTTTGGTTCGTACTTTCTTTTGCTTTAATCATCATTTTATTGGTTTATGTGTATTCTATTTATACCATAATTCAACAAAAAAAATATTCAGAACTGCAGCGTGACTTCATCAATAATATGACACATGAGTTTAAAACACCTTTGTCTTCCATCCTACTCGCTTCTAATTATTTGAATAAACAAGAAGTGATTCAGAAGGATGAGAAACTAGAAAAATATACTGAAATCATCATCAATCAAAGTAAAAAACTCAACAGCTACATTGAACAGATTCTTACTATTGCTAAATCCGACAATGCTCCTATGAAAATGGAACTCAAAGAAGTTTCCATTATTCCAATACTAAAAGATGTAGTCGAAAACATGCAACTCAAACATGAAAATTTAACAGTCAAAATCATTACTGACAAAGAGTTTTTTATTCAGGCTGATGAATTTCATTTTACTAATATTGTCTATAATTTATTAGATAATTCGATAAAATACTGCGAAGACAATCCAACCATAAATATTACCATCAAAGAAGAAAATAACCATGTCAAATTAGATTTTAGTGATAATGGAATTGGTGTTTCGAGCAAAAATTTAAATTTTATTTTTGATAAATTTTATAGAATTCCCAACAGTAAAACTAATGATGTGACCGGTTTTGGACTTGGACTGTATTATGTGAAAAAGATTTGCACGCAACACCATTGGAAGATTAGTGCCCAAAACAATAAAGGAAAAGGAATTACCATTTCTATTCTAATTGCAAGATAAAACCATGACAAAATATAAAATACTATACACTGAGGATGACGAAACTCTTGCGTTTCTGACAAAAGACAATCTAGAACAGTATTATGATGTTACCCATTGTGCAGACGGAGCGCTCGCTTTAACCGCATTTAAGTCGGACACCTACGATATGTGTATTTTAGATATTATGATGCCTAAAATGGATGGATTTGAGTTGGCCGAAAACATTCGGAAAATCAATTCCGATGTACCGATTATCTTTCTTTCTGCCAAAACATTAAAGGAAGACCGAATCAAAGGATTGCGTTTGGGAGCTGATGATTACTTGATAAAACCTTTTAGCATTGAAGAACTCCTGCTCAAGATTGAAATTTTTTTAAAGCGTTCTCATAAAAATTCTATCTCTGACAAAAGTATTTATACCCTTGGAAAATATCAATTTGACAGTAAAAATTATGTAATCTTCACGGATGCTGAAAAAATAACACTCACGCAACGCGAATCGGATTTATTAAAATTGTTTTTAGACAATAAAAATGTAGTCCTTAAACGCGAAGAAATCTTAAAATCACTTTGGGGTGATGACGATTATTTTATGGGTAGAAGTTTGGATGTTTTTATTTCTCGCTTACGCAAAATAGTAGCAAACGAAAAAGGGATTGCTATTGAAAATCTTCACGGAATTGGATTTAGGTTTAGTTTAGAAAAAAACTAATTACTCCGTAATCACTCTATTAATCTGAACAAAAGTTCTGATATAATAAGGTTCTCTTGTTGATGAAACGATAACACCTGTACTAGTGGATGAATGGATAAATTTAATTTCACCATCATTAGAAACTTCAGTAATCATACCCACGTGACTTATTCTTCTGTGTCCAAACGTAGCAAAGAAAATTAAGTCCCCTTTTTGAGCATGTGCTCTATCAATTCTAATACCATAAGTAGCCATTTCATAGGAAGATCTAGGAAGAGTCATGTTTACATTTTTAAACGTATTAAACATCAATCCAGAACAATCAAATCCAGCACTGGTAGTACCTCCAGCTCGATAATGTGTTCCTAAATGTTCTGAAGCTTTTCCAATTAAAAACTCCGCTTTTGCCAAATTTCCAACCGGAATATTCTTTACATCAACAGCAACTTCTTTTGGTATATTAGCTATAGAATCGGCTATTTCTTCTGGGGCACTATGAATTCCTTTTTTTACGATTAACAGATAATCTACAGGAAGTCCATTTTCAATTCCTGGATTTAATTTTTCCAAATCAGCGACGGTTACACCATATTGTTTTGAAATTCGATACAATGTTTCTTTTGCAAGCACCTTATGTACCACATCCACATTAGACACTACATCATCCATTTTGGTAACCTCTACTTTTTCTGGTTTTGAAGAGGTATCATCATCGACTTTCAGAGTAGTAGCTTCATGATTAGGCACTTTAATTTTAGCCCCTTTTTTTAAATTACTAGTTTTCAACTCCGGATTCATTTCACAAAGAGCTTCCTTCGTGATACCATATTGTTTGGCAAGGCTATATAAAGTTTCTTTAGGCAAAACTACATGTACAATCGTTGCCTCTTTTGGAGCAACAACTACAGTTTTTTTGTCTTTAGCCTCTTTGAGACTTTCTTTCTTATCCTTCTTTTCGGCAGCTAATTCCTTTTTAGATTTTTTTTCTTTTTCTTTAAAGTTTTTATTTGGAATTTTAATTTCTTCGTTCAACCGCAAGATGGCTCCTTTGGTTTTTGGATTCAATTCATAGATGCTTTTTTCAGATACTTTATATTTTAAAGCAAGTCCTAATATCGATTCACCGCTTTTAATTTTATGTTTCAATATTTTTTGGGAAAAAACATTGCCACTACAAAACAAAGCAATTAGTATAAAAATTTTAACGAATTTCATGGGTACTTATTTATGCCGAAAGAACAATACTGTCCTTTTTAAGGAGGCGCAATTTACAAATAAAATGCCTTTTACCGATGATTTTAACTTTCTTTTAATGGGTAGAATTCAATTCAAACTCATTTAAAAATTACTCATAAAATTAATTATTCATATACTACTGAAAGTATTTTCTTTATTTTGGTAGTGATACCGGAACCTTGGGTATTGGTACCGAGCCTTTCGGTATTGATACCGAACCTTACGGTATTGATACCGAACTTTACGGTATTGATACCAAGCCTTTCTGTATTGATACCGAGCCTTTGGGTATTGATACCGAACCTTACGGTATTGATACCGGAACCTTGGGTATTGATACCGTAACTTAAGGTATTGATACCGAGCCCACCGGTATAGATACCAAAAGCATTGGGACCACTCACTTTTTATAGACTAGGCATAAATTTCTATCAACTCTAAAAACTACCTAATATAATATCTTATAAAAAAAAGCCGCCTTGTTTTGCAACAAGACGGCTTTTCAATTTATAAAAGATATTACAACGGAATATTACCGTGTTTTCGTTTAGGAGTATCGACTACTTTATTTTCTAACATACTAAACGCTTTAAGCAGTTTTCTACGAGTATCTTTTGGTAAGATAACTTCATCAATAAAACCACGTTGCGCTGCTGTGTATGGATTGGCAAATAACTCAGCGTATTCCGCTTCTTTTTCTAATAATTTAGCGGCTGGGTCGGCTGCTTCGCTAATTTCTTTTTTGAAGATAATTTCAGAAGCTCCTTTAGCACCCATTACAGCAATTTCTGCACTTGGCCAAGCGAAATTCATGTCGGCACCAATGTGTTTAGAGTTCATTACGTCATAAGCACCTCCATAAGCTTTACGCGTAATTACGGTAACTCTTGGCACGGTCGCTTCACTGAATGCATACAATAATTTAGCGCCGTGAACGATGATACCATTCCACTCTTGATCGGTTCCAGGCAAGAATCCAGGAACATCTTCTAACACTAATAAAGGAATATTGAAACAATCGCAGAAACGAACAAATCTCGCTCCTTTAATAGATGATTTCACATCCAAACATCCTGCTAAAAACTTAGGATTATTAGCCACAATTCCAATACTTCTTCCGCCTAAACGAGCAAAACCAACTACAATATTTTCAGCAAAATCTTTATGGATTTCAAAGAAGGAATCTTCGTCAATGATATTGGCAATTACATCATGCATATCATAGGGTTTGTTAGCATTATCAGGAACTATAGTATCTAACTTTTCACGAACTTCGTCATTAGTAACATATGGTAATTTTGGCGTAGTCTCTCTATTGTTTTGAGGCATATAGCTCAACAACTTTTTGATGTCTTCCAAACATTCAATTCCGTTTGGAGACGTAATATGAGCCACACCTGATTTAGTAGAGTGTGTACTCGCACCACCCAATTCTTCAGAAGACACTTCCTCGTTAGTTACAGTTTTAACCACGTTGGGCCCTGTAACGAACATATAACTATTTCCTTCCACCATCATGGTGAAATCGGTCATAGCAGGCGAATACACCGCACCACCAGCGCAAGGTCCCATGATAGCCGAAATCTGTGGAATCACCCCACTAGATTGTACGTTTCTATAGAAAATATCAGCATAACCACCTAGCGAACGAACCCCTTCTTGAATACGAGCCCCACCGGAATCATTCAATCCAATCATAGGTGCACCACTTCTCAATGCCATGTCCATCACTTTACAGATTTTCTCTGCATGTGTTTCTGATAAAGCACCTCCAAAAACCGTAAAATCTTGTGCAAAAACATACACTACTCTACCATTAATGGTTCCGTAACCCGTTACCACACCATCCCCGTAATAGATTTCTTTTTCCATTCCGAAATCGGTCGTTCTGTGAGTCACCAACATTCCGATTTCTTCAAAAGAACCTTCATCCATAAGATATTCTACACGCTCACGTGCTGTTAGTTTTTTCTTATCGTGATGTTTGGCTATTCTTTTCTCACCACCGCCTAATTTGGCAAGGGCTATTTTATCGTTTAATATTTTAATTTTATCTTCCATTTTTTTGAGATTAAAGAAAATAGAGAATAGAAAAAAGACTTTATCAGCTTCATGTTCTATTTTCTATCATCTATGTTCTATGTTCCTTATTCTATATTCTTTTTTACTCAATTGGTAATCTTAAGATTTTTGTATCAGCTAGATATTGTTTTAAAGCTATCATAGCCGCAATTTCTGCTTCTGTATCTAGATTAGCTTTCATTTTTTCAGGATTGTAATAGGCTTTCACAAAACCAGTATCAAAATCACCCGAACGGAAGGCTTCGTGCTCCATTACAAATTTTCCGAAAGGTAAAGTAGTCGCTACTCCTTCAACATGATAGTTGTCTATCGCTTTTATCATCAACTCTATAGCTTCTTCACGAGTTTTTCCGTAAGTAACCAATTTAGATAACATTGGGTCATAATAAATTGGTACATCCATTCCTTCTTCAATACCATTATCGACGCGAATTCCTTCTCCAACAGGTAATTTATAAGTACTTAAGAAACCAACGTTAGGTAAGAAATCATTCATAGAATCTTCGGCATACACACGAAGTTCCATTGCATGACCATGAATCACTAAATCTTCTTGTTTGATAGTCAATTCTTCACCACGAGCTACACGAATTTGCAATTCAACTAAATCCAAACCAGAAACCATTTCGGTAACGGGATGTTCTACTTGCAAACGCGTATTCATTTCCAAGAAATAAAAATTGTGTTTGTCGTCCATTAAAAACTCAACCGTTCCTGCTCCAAGATAATCACAAGCTTTAGCTACTTTTACAGCAGCTTCCCCCATTTTTTTACGCATTTCAGGAGTTAATATTGACGATGGCGCTTCTTCCACCACTTTTTGGTGGCGACGTTGAATACTACATTCTCTTTCAAAAACATATAATACATTTCCGAAACTATCTGCCATAATTTGAATTTCGATGTGACGCGGTTTGGTTACATATTTTTCAATAAAAACAGAACCATCCCCAAACGCAGAAGTAGCCTCGCTAATCGCTCTATCCATTTGTGAAACAAAATCTTCTTCTCTTTCAACGATACGCATTCCTTTTCCACCACCACCAGCAGAAGCTTTAATCAAGATAGGGAATCCTACTTCTTTAGCCGATCTTTTGGCTTCTTCAATATCCGTAATAGCATGGTCAATACCTGGTACCATTGGGATATCGTATTTCATCACTGCCTCTTTAGCCGCTAGTTTACTACCCATCATTTCGATAGCTTTCGATTTTGGTCCGATGAAAATGATATTGTTTTTTTCACACTCTTCAGCGAAAGCAGCGTTTTCACTCAAGAAACCATAGCCTGGGTGAACAGCGTCTACGCCAAGTTCCTTACAAACTTCAATGATTTTATCACCCCTCAAATACGATTGACTTGAAGCAGCCTCACCAATGCAAACCGCTTCGTCGGCATATTTTACGTGAAGTGCATTTCTATCTGCAGTTGAAAAAACAGCAACTGTTTTGATGCCCATTATTTTAGCAGTTTTCATTACCCTAATGGCAATTTCACCTCTATTGGCAACTAATATTTTTTTAATTTCTTTCATTTCTATTCGAATTCAATTAATAATTGTCCTTTATCTACTGCATTTCCTTTTTTAACAGCAATAGATTTAATAACCCCATCACGTGGAGAAAGAAAACTATTTTCCATCTTCATGGCTTCTAAAATCAACAATGGGTCATTTTCTTTAACCGTTTGACCTACTTCAACACTGATTTCTATAATCAAACCTGGCATCGGTGCTTTGATAGCATTCACCACTTTAGTTCTTCCGCGTTCAATACCCATGCTTTTAATTAACAAATCCAAAGCATCGGCAATAGCCACTTCGTAAGTATTGTTGTTCACTTTAATCGTATATTTTTTGGCAATAAAATCAGCAGACACAATTTCTGCTTTATAGGGTTTGTGGTCTTTCAGCACATGGAATTTATTGTTTTCCACACTCACGGCATCCAGATTTTTAAGGTCACTTTCTTTTAAATCAAAACTATTTGCATGATTAACCGAAAGGGTATAAGAAGTACTCATAAGGTATAAATTTTATTTTGTCGTAAATTTATAAAAACGAAATCGATTGAGCTATGATAAAAGTCAACTAATTTGCTTATTTAATATAGCTTCATTTTAATAAAAATTTAAAAATTAAAGACAATATTTTAGTTTATTTTTGTTTTAAATTTTTATCTAAATTAACATGAGAATTTATTTAAGTCTACTAATTTATTTTTTAATTACAAACACTGGCTTTTGTCAAAAAACAATAAAAGAATATAGAACATTAGCCAAAGAATATGGCTATAAAGAAGACTTTAAAAAAGCTATTGATTGCTTCACTAAAATTATAGAATTGAATCCTAAAGATAGCACTGCTTATTTTGACAGAGCTGTTTTAAAAGAGGCTATTAATGACTATAAAGGAGCGATTGAAGATTACACAATAGAAGGAAAAATTAATCCATCAGAACCTGATAATTTTTTTCTTAGAGGAGTTGACCGATTGAAAATAAAAGATTACAAAAATGCCTATGCTGATTTTGAAAAAGGAATTGCAATGGAGCCTGATAATCCAGATGCTTATCGCTATAGAGGACAAATAAAAGAAATACGAAAAAATTATAAAGGAGCGATGAAGGATTTCAACAAAGCAATAGAACTTCAACCTTATTCCAATAACTTTTTTGATAGAGCGATGTTAAAATCTAAGTTAAAAGATTATGAAGGAGCCATGTCTGATTTGAATAAAGCCATAGAGATTGATCCTTTAGTAGATAAATTTTATTACAATAAAGGCACTATCAATTCCAAAAAAAAGGAATTCAAAAAAGCTTTAAATGATTTTAATATAGCAATACAATTAAATAATAAAGAACCTAAATACTATTTAAAAAGAGCCATGACAGAAATCAAACTAGGCCAAAAAAATAATGCTTGTAATGATTATATGCTTTATAAAAAATTGGGAGGAACACTAAAGAATAAAATAAACTGTAACTAATATTAAAAGTAAAATGCAAAAAAAATATTTATCCTTATTTCTAATTGTTTTTAGCACTACGACAGCATTCTGTCAATTAGAATCTGCTTACATTGAAGGACCTACACAAGGAACAAGTTATCATATTAACTATTTAGATACCAAACATAGAAACTTACAACCAGAAATCGAAAAGTTGTTAGTCGATTTTGACTTTTCTGTTTCTACTTATAATCCCTATTCAATAATAACAAGGGTTAATCAGAATGATAAAGATGTTATAGTAGACAAGTATTTTAAAGTGTGTTTTAAAAAAGCCAAAGAAGTATGGAAAAATACCGAGGGAGCATTTGACCCTACAGTGTTGCCATTAACAAATGCTTGGGGATTTGGTCCAGGAAAAAAAATGACAATTGAAAAATCAAAAATTGATAGCATATTACAATTTGTAGGATTTAATTTAATAGAGCTTAAAGGAAATAAGATAATCAAAAAAGACCCTAGAGTAGCTTTAGATTTTAATGCATTTGCGCAAGGTTATTCTGTTGATGTAGTTTCTCAATTTTTGGATAAAAAAGGAATAAAATCCTATATAGTAGAAATCGGTGGCGAAGTATATGCTAAAGGAACAGATATTCATGGAAAAGTTTGGACTGCAAATTTAGAAGAGCCAAAAGACAATAAAGAAGCTTTAAACAAAACAATAGCTTTAGCAAAGCTAAACAATTTAGCAATTTCAACTTCTGGAAATAATCGCCGTTATTTTATCGAAAATGGAATAAAATATGCACACCATTTAAATCCTAAAACTGGATATCCAGCTAAAAACAACTTACTAACTGCCTCTGTATTTGCTAAAGATTGTATAACTACAGATTCCAATGCTACTGGTATTTTGGTCATGGGATTAGAAAAAGCAAAAGTATTTTTACAGAATCATCCAGAACTAGAAGCCTTTATAATTTATTCTGATGAACAAGGAAACTATAAGTATTATAAAACTAATGGTATAAAAAATATAATAGAATTTAAAGAATAAAAAAAAGCATCCAATTGGATGCTTTTTTTAAACTAAATATTATTTATATTATTTATCTAAAACAATTTTTTCAGTTGTAGTACCAGAATCATTAGAAACACTAACAATATATACTCCATTTGTAAAATTAGACAAGTTGATAACTTTGGTGGTGCCTGAAAAAGTTGAATCAATAGCTTCATTGTAAACAACATCCCCAAGAATATTAACTACCTGAATGTTTTTAACATCTGATTTTAAATCAATAGTCAATAGACCTTTACTTGGGTTAGGGTACATAACCACTTGAGGAGCTTGTTTAAACTCTTCTGTTGCCATAGTTGGAGCCCATGTAACTGTCAAATTTGTAAAACTTGTACTAGTTGGATTTGTAGTTGATGCTGTAGTTCCTTTAGTAAAAGGGAAATAAGCAACCGCAGTACCAGTAGTTCCATGATTCCAAGTTTCTTCAACTGCTACTCTATAATTTCCATCTGCTACTACCACATTAGAAACATTTTGTCCATTCCAAGTAATGGTTTGCAATGCACCCGCTGCCCAGGCAAAAGATGAAGTTGATGAAGTTGCAGTAGTTGTTCCAGTAACGTTAGAAGAAGAAGCAGTAACCCAAGTTGGAGTGTGGCTTGATGGAACATTTCTTCCTTTTTGAAATAATGTTTTAACAAAAGTCCAAGTAGTACCAGTTGTATTATATTCTACCCAAACTGATAAAATTCTTTTAGTAGAGTCATAAGTTGAACTGTGTGTAGCATCACCAATTTTAAAAGTTAATGTCCCTGCTGTTTGTGCCCTTAAAGATGTTGAAAAGCATACTATCAATGCTATAACAACCAATTTGTAAATTTTTTTCATGATTGTGTTTATTTTTTTATGTTAAAAATTATTTTTTATCTTCTAATTCTAATTTTATAGAAATTTTAGCTGTTTCTGCTAATGTTTTCTTTGCCATTGCAGGAACTTCCAATTTGTAATCGTTTAATTTTATGGTAAACGTACCTGAAATTGATACTTTCCCACCACCATTAGTAACTGCAACTTTGGTTTTAACTTTATTCGTTACACCGTGAATAGTTAAATCACCATCTACTTCATAACTTCCGGCTTTTCCATCGTATCCAACAATTTTTCCTTTGAAACTCGTTTTTGGAAGTTTATCACTTTCCATATAGTTTTCATTGAAATGCTCTTCCATTAAAGGAGATTTGAACTTGAATGATTTCACCATTCCTTGAACTACAAGTTCTCCAGTAGTTTTATCAAAAATTGAAGATGCTGTAGTATTAGTAGCTATAACAGGATCCATTGCTCCAGGAACTGTAGCATCAAATTTTATTTCTCCAGTACGAGTCATCATTTTTTGAGAGAACATTACAGAAGAAAAAACTAAACAAACGATTGTTACTATAATCTTTTTCATATTTATTGGTTTTAATTTTATTTATTATTTAATATTATTGTGGATAATTATTATTAACCCAATTTGTAATAGTTGTGATAGTTGCGCTAGACAATGGAGCATCAGATTTAGGCATTCTATCAGAAGTACAAGAACTAGATTGAATACTACATAGTAAGCTAGGTGCGCCTTGACCTCCATTAGAATACCCATTAGCTCCATGATCATTTTGATAATCCACAACATTTTGATAGGTATCTAAATCTGGGAAATTTTGTTGTCCGCCTTGAGAATGACAATTTACACATTTAGCATCCAAAATAGGTTTAACGTTATTAGTATATGTTGGATTAGTAACAATTCCTTCTAAATCTTGTTGTGTTCTGGAATCACAAGAAATAAAGAAAGTAATCCCTACTAATACTACTGCTGCTACAATTAATTTTATATTTTTCATATCTATTTTATATTAAAAAACTCTATACATGTTAAATCCGAAGAAAATACCTTTACCACCATTAATCCCAGTTGCCGATGTATAATAAGCAACATCATTCATAGTTTGGCTATTAGATAAAACTAATTGAAATACGTGACCACCTGTTTCAATATCTAAACCTAAAGTTATAGGATTATGATAAGTATAGTCATACGCTTCTGGCAAATTCAATCTAGCAGCATAGTCTAAATTAACACTTATTCTTTTTGAAATTTTACATCTAGCTCCCGCTCCAAGTAAGTAAGTGTTTTTCTGTTCCGTTAATTCATCATATAAATTTTTATGAACTAAAATTGGATTCACTTCAAATGACAACGAATTATTTACTTTTCTTGAAATAATTAATTGAGATGTATAGGCATAACGGTCATTCATTTTTAAATCTGGATATAAAGCAGTTTTTAAATCACTTCTAATATCCATTGTATTATAACCTACAATTGTAAGAGGAAAACCACCATCCATTTGATTAGCAAATTTATATTTAGCTGCCAACTCATAGGTTTTTTGATAAGTGTGTCTTGACAAACCTAAAGACAACCAATTTGTAACTCCATAAATACCACCAAATTTAGTCAAAGCAGCATCTAATCCAAAGAAGTTGTTCATCCCATTAGTTAAATCTCCAAAACGGTGAGAAACAAGAAAATAAAACTCTCCTTTTTGAGGAAGTTTTGTTGATTGCATGTTGGCAACTTGCAATCCTTTGAAAGCTGCAGATGAGATCTCTTTTTTGTCCGATTTTGTGGCATTTAATTCATTCATCAAATCGTCTTGTGCATTGGCTAACCCAAAGCAAAAAAGAAAGAAAACAGAAAGTGTGATTTTTAGTAATTTCATTTTTTTTAATTATTTATTTATAGAACATTGATCCAATTTTAATTCTCCTAAAAGGTCATCATAACCTACTACTCTTCCTTTGATTGTAATAGTCTGACCATTTTTGACAGCAGCATCTGCAGTTGTAAAACCACAGTTTACAGTTCCATCAACAATTACTTCTTTGTCTTTTACTGAAGAAACAACTCCGGTAATAGCAACTGGTTTTTCAAGATATTTTTTGTTTGCTGCATCAGCATTAGCCGTAAATTCAGCAATAATATCTTTTGTTTTTAGTGTAAATGCAGCTGATTCTGATTTCACATCTCTTTTCCCAAGATTATTAACCATATAATCTTTTACAATGGGTAAAATGAAATAACCTCCGACTACTAAAACAAGAAGTACGATTGCAATTTTAAGTTTTTTATTCATCTCTGTAAGATAAGTTATTAATTTGTTTTTTGTAATAAAAAAAACTCTGTTATCATTTTTATACATCGCAAAAATAGCCATTAAGCGGGATTATTAAAACTATTTTTCTTAATTTTTTCTTAATTAATAATTATGTAAATGATGATTTTGCATACACTATTTACAAAAAAAAATACTTAATAACGATTTAAATACGAAATTCTCAAAAAAAAGGAATTTAAATAGATAAAGACAATTTTTAAGCTGAAATAATGATATTATGGAATTATAGATTTAGGAAATAATAGTTAAAACTCTTTAAATAATAAACGAAATAGTAGTATGAATAGTTTAAAGAATTAATTAATTAAACTTATTCTATCTTTGTTTTGATAAGTTAAAACAATACATTTTGAAAAACAAGCTTAACATTACAACTCTCTTTTTATTTATTGCCTTCTATAGCATCAGTTATTCTCAAACTTCTGCTATTGATAGTTTAAAAAGAGTGCTTCGGGTAGCTAAAACAGATACTACTATAGTTACTATCTACAACAACCTTGCTAATAATTTCAAAGAAATCAATCCTGATTCAACTACTTTTTATGCTACTAAAGCAATGGTTCTGTCTCAAAAAGCAAACTATAGTTTTGGTTTAGCCAATTCCTATATTAGTAATGGGAATGCTAATATTGTTTTAGGAAATTATAAAAAGGCAACCGCTTATTTCAATAGTGCAAAAGAATCCTTTCAAAAATTATCTGAATCCAATAAAAACAAAAAGTCAATTAAAAATGGGTTGGCACGTTCGTTTGCAAGTTTAGGGGTTATTTTTTCGCAAGAAGGAAATTATTATGTAGCCTTAGAAAACTATCAAAATGCACTAAAACTATATCAAGAAATTGGAGATAAAAACAGTATTTCTAAAGCTTATAACAATATTGGTGTGGTATATAAATCGCAACTCAACAAAGCTAAAGCGCTTGAATATTTCAAAAAAGCCTTAAAAATTCAGGAGGAAATTGGCGAACAAACCGCTCCGGTGACTTTAACTAACATTGGAGTTATTTATTTTGAGCAAAACAATTTTGCAGTAGCCCTAAATTATTATACCAAAGCTAAAAATGAATTTGGAAAAATAGATAACAAACGTGGGTTTGCACTTTTGAATAATTATTTAGGCGACTATTATAAAAAGCAAAGCAATACTAATCAAGCGATTTCTTATTATAATCTTTCCTTGAAATTGTATGAAGAAATTCAAAATAAATTTGGGGCATCATTGGCATTATACAATCTAGGTCAATTATTTTGTGACCAGAAAAAATATGCTGAAGCGATGATTTATACCACTAAATCACTTGCTTATGCTAAAGAAATTGGTATTTTAGACCAAACGTTTCATTCGGAGAAATTGTTGAGTGAAATCTATGAACTTCAAAACAATCATCAGCAATCATTGATGCATTTTAAAAACTATATCATAGCACGAGATAGTTTGAATAATTTGGAAAATGATAAGAAATTCGTTCGAGCTGAAATGGATTTTGAATACCAAAAGAAAGAAGCTTTACTGAACGAAAAAAACAAATCGCAAC
>CAIRMK010000440.1 GCA_903879645.1 uncultured Bacteroidota bacterium | reverse complement strand
TTTGGTTTGATTTTCAGTTTTATCCATTCCAAGGAAATCAATACAAAATGATGTTGTTAAAGCTGTTAAAGCACTATCTGTTGTTGCAAAAGTAGCAGCTGTCAATCCTAATAAAAAGACGATTGTGGGAATAATACTCAAGTGATGAATAGCAATTTCTGGAAACAATAAGTCTGTTCGTGGAACTTTATTTACAATCGGAACTTCAATTCCATTTTTAGCTGCATATAAATATAACAATGCACCAACACTTAAAAAGAAAATGTTTATTATAACAAAAACTCCTGTAAATGTGAACATATTTTTTTGAGCTTCATTTATATTTTTACAGCTTAAATTTTTTTGCATTAGATCTTGGTCTAATCCAACTGTAGCGATTGTTATAAATATTCCTCCAAGAATTTGCTTCCAAAAATAAGTTCCTTGTAGATAGTTTTCAAAGAAAAATATTTTAGAATAGGAACTATTTTTTACCGCTTCAAAAGTATCAATTACATTGTAATTCATGCTTTTGCAAATGAAGAAAATCGTTAAAAAAACTGAAGAGATTAGAAAGAATGTTTGCAGCGTATCTGTAATGATTATTGTTTTTAAACCTCCTCTGTAAGTATATGCAAAAATTAAAGCTAATGAGATTAGAACTGTTGTTGCAAATGGTATGTGATAATAATCAAAGACATATCGTTGTAAAACAAAAATGACCAAATACAATCTAAATGCTGAGCCAATTGTCCTTCCGATTAAGAAAATTGTTGCAGCTGTTTTATAACTCACAACGCCTAATCTTTGTTCGATATATCCATAAATGGAAGTCAAATTCATCCTATAATAAAGCGGAAGTAAGAGTTTGGTAACTATTATAAAACCAATGGCACAACCTATTACAAATTGAAAATATTTGAATTGTAAATCGGGATTTCCAACTTCGCCGGGTACTGAAATAAAGGTAATTCCAGAAATTGCTGTTCCTATCATTCCAAAAGCAACCAAATACCATTTTGAATTTTTATTAGCTTTGAAAAAAGTATCATTATCTGAACTTTTTTTGCTTACGATACTGGAAATCAGTATTAATAATCCGAAGTAAACTATAATTAAAGTTAAAATAGCTATTGGAGACATAATTGGTTTTTTAGTTGTGCTAAAATAGAAATATTTTAAGAAGATCGGAGATAGAAAAATAAAAAAAGACTAAATAGGGCATATTACAAATCTAATCTTCCAAAAAGCTACTAATGTGAAAATCTAATTTGTTATTTTTGCCACATGGAATTTTCATCAAAATTATTAGAAAAGGCAGTTAATGAAATGTCGCAATTGCCTGGGATTGGTAAGCGAACAGCTTTGCGTTTGGTTTTACATTTGTTAAAACAGCCTGCAGAACAAACGCAGTATTTATCTCAAGCATTAATGACTATGCGTGAAGAAATTAAATTTTGTAAAAGTTGTCATAACATTTCAGATGTTGTGGTATGTGAAATTTGTAATAATACCTCAAGAAATCATAAAATTATTTGTATTGTTGAAGATATTCGAGATGTAATGGCAATTGAGAATACCAATCAGTTTAAAGGAGTTTACCATGTTCTTGGAGGAAAGATTTCTCCTATTGATGGAGTTGGTCCAAGTCAATTAAATATTGTTACATTGATTGATAAAGTTAAATTTGGTGGAGTTGAAGAGATTATTTTTGCATTGAGTTCCACTATGGAAGGAGATACTACTAATTTTTATATTTATAAACAAATAAAAGATTTTAGCTTAAAAACTTCTACAATAGCTCGAGGAATTGCAGTTGGAGATGAACTTGAATATGCTGACGAAGTTACTTTAGGAAGGAGTATATTACAAAGAGTTCCTTTTGAAAATTCATTAAAAAATAATTAGATAATATTCTGTAGCAACTTTTTTGTATTTAGATTTGAAAAACTATCTTTGTTTGCTAAATTATTTTTAATAATGAACAATCGAATATTTATTATAGTACTTTTAATAGGTTTCTTATTTACATCTTGTGTGCCAACGCAAGATTTAATTTATCTTCAAAAAAAAGGAGATTCATCTAATAACTTAATTAATACCATTGCTATAAAACCTTACAGATTGCAGACTAACGATATTTTAAGTATTACAGTCAAAGCAATTGATCCAAAATTGGTAGAGATATTCAATATGGAATCAGGGTCACAAGCCGCTATCTCGGAGCAGACTTTATATCTTAAAGGGTATTCGGTTGATGATCATGGCAATGTTAGAATGCCAATTTTAGGAGAGGTTAATGTATTGGGTTATACAATTGAAGAAACTAGGCAAAAAATAGAAACATTATTACTTAATAATCATTTTAAGGCAGAGGCTGGAGTTTATGTTACTGTTAAATTATCTGGATTTAGGTACACTGTAAATGGCGAAGTAGCTAGTACAGGAACTAAAGTATTGTATCAAGATAAAGTTAATATCTTAGAAGCTATTGCAAATTCTGGCGATATAAATATGACAGGTAATAGGAAAGATGTTAAGGTAATTAGACAATTTCCTCAGGGGGCAGAAACGTTTAGTATTGATTTAACTGATTCAAAAGCAATGCAATCACCATGTTATTATTTGCAACCCAATGATTACATTTATGTAAAACCGCTTAAACAAAAATCATGGGGAACAGGAAAGACAGGAATTGAATCATTGGGGACAATAATTACAATTTTATCTCTGGCAACAACAACATTTTTATTATTAAAAAAATAATACAACAAATTAATGTTAGATATAAAGGATTTTTCTTTTTTTGAAAACCAAAATAGTTTTGATTTTAAAGGATTTTTAATTAAAACAGGAAGCTATTGGAAATGGTTTTTATTAGGGTTAACAATATGTTTGATAATAGCACATCAAATCAATATTCGTAAACAAAAAATATATTCATTAGATACTACTATTGCAATAAAAGAACAAAATAATCCACTTTTTACATCAAGTACTAGTCTTATTTTTAATTGGGGAGGAAGTTCTGATCAAGTTCAAACTATTGCGACAACAATAAAATCGAGATCTCATAATGAAAGTGTGGTTGATAGACTTGACTTTTATATTGATTACTTGCAACAGCAAAAATATTTTGTTCAAGATGTTTACGGAAGTACTCCTTTTTTTGTCAAAATTAATAAATCAAAAAATCAGATTTATAAAACACCTATAAATTTAAAATTTATTTCAAATACAGAATATGAAATTAGTATAAAATTGAACTCTAATTCTGTTTCTGTTATAAATTATTTTCAAAATTCTAAAAATACAGTTTCAGTTTCAGACAATAAAATAATAAAAAGATTTAAAGTAGGGGAAAGGGTTTCATTACCTTTTCTTAATTGGGTTTTAGAGATAAAACCAAATCCTAAAAATTATGTTGGAAGTGAATATATAGTTGCTTTCAATTCTTTTGATGAGATTGTCTCTAAATATAAAAATATAAAAATTGCTATTGATGAGAAGTCACCTTCAATAATTAAATTGTCGCTAGACGGAACCAATAAGGCTAGAATAGTTGATTATCTTAATGAAACTGTTAAGACGCTTATTAAAAAGCAATTAGAAAATAAAAATAAATTTGCGGAGAACGACGAGCTGCGCCAGAAAATTTTTGCGCTGTTTAAGGACTGCGGGGTCAAGCTCGAAGACATTT
>CAIRMK010000439.1 GCA_903879645.1 uncultured Bacteroidota bacterium | reverse complement strand
CCTGGCCGCCGGCCACGAGGGCGGAGTGCAATTGATTATAGCATTTCCCTATGAGCTCTCTGACCTGCTGGCCTATCGAGCCGACGGCACTTCTATGTCTTATTCTATCATCAACCAATGAGGCGTATAATTATGGCGAGTTTTCCCTGTTCCCTATATTATTATATGAGTTGATTGAGTAAATGGGGTTGTTGGGGGTTTGAATAAACTCTAAATATAAACTAAATTTAATATGTCTTTTTGAAAACAAGAACCACCAAATCCAACGGAAGCCTTAAGAAATTTAGAACCAATTCTACTATCCATCCCAATAGCCCTAGTCACTTCAGTAACATCGGCACCAGTTTTTTCACATAATTCTGACATAGCATTTACAGAAGAAACTCGTTGTGCCAAAAAAGCATTTGCCGTTAGTTTAGATAACTCCGAAGACCAAACATTAGTTGTTAAAATACGCTCTCTAGGAACCCAATTAGCATAAACTTCTACTAACGACTCAATAGCTTCTTTACCTTCAACAGTAGTATTTCCACCTATTAAAACCCGATCAGGACTTAATAAATCTTGAACTGCAGTACCTTCAGCTAAAAATTCTGGATTAGAAAGAATCTGAAACTGAACCCCATTTCCCGTATTATCCAAAATATTTTTTATCGCTTCTGCTGTTCGTACTGGCAAAGTAGATTTTTCAACAACAATTTTATCAGTTTTAGAAACCCTAGCTATTTGTCTTGCACACAATTCAATATATTTCAAATCAGCAGCCATTCCCTTTCCAGAACCATAAGTTTTTGTTGGAGTATTCACAGAAATAAAAATAAGTTGTGCCTCTTCAATAGCCTGATCAACAGCCGTTGAAAAAAATAAATTTCTTCCTCTTGCTTCTCCAACTATGGCAGATAAGCCTGGTTCGTATATTGGGATATTTTCAACATCCGCATCATTCCATCTTTTGATTCTTTCCTCATTCAAATCTACAACTGTAACTTTAATATGAGGACATTTTTGAGCTATTACGGCCATAGTAGGCCCTCCTACATAACCAGCTCCAATACAACAAATAGTAGTTATTTTCATTTTCTCTATTTTAAATTTTCCCAATACCAAGTAACGGCTTCTTTTAATCCTTCTTGGAAAGAATATCTTGGAGCGTAATTTAGTGATTTTTTTGCTTTTTCAATACTCGCTAAAGAATGTGGAATATCTCCAGCTCTATTAGGCCCATAAATAACATCAACATTTGCTATAGAAGAATCAAATTCTGATAAATATTTCTTCAAATAAAATACCATATCATTTAATGTGGTTCTATCTCCAAAAGCAGTATTATAAACAGTATTTAAAGCATCTTTATTTTGTGTTGTAATAGCCAATTCATTCATTTGGATAACATTATCGATATAAGTAAAATCTCTAGAAAAATTTCCATCTCCATTAATTATTGGACTCTCTTTCTTCATAAACTGCATCACAAACTTAGGAATAACTGCTGCATAAGCTCCATTAGGGTCTTGTTTCCTTCCAAAAACATTAAAATAACGTAATCCAATAGTTTCTATTCCATAAGTTTTACTAAAAACATCTGCATACAATTCATTTATATATTTTGTAACAGCATAAGGAGAAAGAGGTTTTCCTATTATATCTTCAACTTTAGGCAAAGATTCTGAATCTCCATAAGTAGATGAACTAGCTGCATAAACAAATCTTTTGATACCATTATCTCTAGAAGCAATCAACATATTTATGAAACCAGAAACATTAACATCATTAGTCGTTATCGGGTCATTTATTGAACGAGGCACAGAACCCAATGCTGCTTGATGTAAAACATAATCTATATTGTTTGTAGCTTTCAAGCAATCATCTATATTCCGAATATCCCCTTCTAAAAGTGTAAAATTATTATTCTCTAATAAATGTTCAATATTATGACGATGCCCAGTCGCAAAATTATCTAAACAAGTTACCATATTTCCTTTATTCAAAAAATATTCACATAAATTTGAACCAATGAAACCAGCCCCTCCCGTAATTAATATATTCATAATTAATCTCTTTTTTTAGATTTTTTCTTAGTAAAACTCTTAATCATATTAGTGATTATATATTGAGACTTCTCTTCTTCATGGTAACCATTTGCATAATTCCCATAGCCATAGCCATAACCATAACCATAACCATAACCATATTTTGCTTTATTTTCAAAGCCATTTAAAATTATACTCACATTACTAAGTTCATCTCTTTTAACTCTATTATTAAGCAAATTTACCATTTCTTTTTTAGTAAAATTTTGTCTCATTATATATAAAGTTACATCTGCAAAAATGGATAATTCAACAGCATCAGTAACTAGACCTACCGGAGGTGTATCAAGAATGATATATTCATATTCACTTTTTAATTTATCCATAAACTCTTTCATGCTATCTCCCATAATCAATTCCGAGGGATTAGGAGGAATAGGTCCAGAAGTAATAACATCAAGAAAGGGTATTTTTGTTTTCTGAATAATACTATCAAAATTAGCATCTCCTATTAAGTAATTGACAATTCCTTTTTCATTATCTAAATCAAAATCTCCAAAAATCTTAGGTTTTCTTAAATCCAAACCTACAATTACAGTTTTCTTTTCACTCATAGCAAAAACTGTTGCAATATTAATGCAACAAAATGTTTTACCTTCTCCACTAACCGATGAAGTCAGCATTAATGTTTTAGATCCTGAAACATTTTGTCTTTTATATAAAAATTGTAATGATGATCTAATAGCTCTAAAAGATTCTGCCAAAGCAGATTTGGGCTTTTCAAAAACAGATAAATTTGTTTCAGTATGTTTTACTCCAACCACACCTATTAAAGGTAAAGAAGTTAAACTAGAAATATCATCAGTGTTTTGAATAGAATTATTAATAAAGAAAATTAAAAAAACTATAAACAGTGGAATTAATAAACCCATGAAAATTGCAATAACATAATTAACTCCTGTTCTTGGCCCAATCAAACCTTCTCCAATATCTTTTGCTGGATCTATAAACTGAATATCAGACAAATTAGCAGCCTTAACAACCTGAGCTTCAGTTCTTTTCTGCAGATACGTCTGATAAATACCATTACTCAAATCATACTTACGCATGATTTTTATATACTCTTGCTTTTCTTCAGGAAGGTTTTTTATCTTTCCTTCTACTTGAGTAAGTTTATTTTTTACTTGTGAAGATTCATATTGAATAGCTGATTTGGCAGAATTAATATTTTCAAGAAGAACTTTTTTAACTGATGATATTTCATTATCAATATTTGCATACAAGATAGGACTTTTAACAGTAGATACCATTTCAGCTCTTGAGACTGATAATTCAACTAATTTAGAAACATTTAACACAATATTTGGTTCTTCAATACCTGCTACTGTAGGTGCAGGCAACTTTGAAAAATCCGTACTTTTTTTAAGATAATTAGTTAAATTATTATAATAATTTAGTTTTCTATTAACATCTTCATTTGCTTTATCTAAATCTAAAATTTGGG
>CAIRMK010000438.1 GCA_903879645.1 uncultured Bacteroidota bacterium | reverse complement strand
TTTCTGCCGAATACAATCCTATTCTTGTCGTTTTTAGAAAGCAAGACATTTTATTGAAAAAAAATTTTTTTTTTTCAATACTAGAAAAAAAAACAAGCGAAGGAATTACTGTTTTAGAAATTTTCTATCCTCAATTTAATTTTTTTACTGAAAAAATAAATTATTTTTTTCAAGTTTTAGCTGTTAAATATTTACATAAATACCTGAAAAACAAGCAAATAATTATTTCTTTTATTCATTCTCATTCTCTTTTCGATGCGGGTATTTGGTCTTATATTTATTTTTCAATTTTTAATACACCTTATATTATAACCGAGCATGACCAATTGTCCTTTTATAACGTATCAAAAAGGAAGTGTTATTTTGCTAAAAAAGCTATTCAAAAATCATCTTTGAATCTTGTGGTAAGTAATGATAAAATTCGTCAATTTGCTGCAAATGGATTTATGTACGAATTCAAAAACATTGGCAATCTCATCAATAGAAATTTTTTCTATAATGAAAATCTAAAAAAAGAACGTAATGTTATTAAAATAATTACTATTGGTGCATTTCATCCTATAAAAGATCAGAAAACAATTTTAAAAGCTTTGGATATTATAGATAAAAAAAGTGTAGTTAAAATTCAGTTTACATGGATAGGTTATAAAGGATGGGGATTAAATAGTGATGATCAGGTTCAATTACTACTTGATCAATTTGATTTTAAAAATATTGTTATTGAATTAATACCTCTTTTAGACCGCAAAAGTATTTGTGACTATTTACAAAATTCTGATTTATTTGTTTTCTCTAGTATTTCTGAAGGGATGCCAGTTTCTGTACTTGAAGCATTAGGTTGTGGTCTACCTGTTTTTACAAGTAACTGTGGTGGTGTTGATGAAATTATAGATGACAGTAATGGTAAAATCTTTCAAATAAATGATTTTGAAAAGCTTTCACAATTAATTTTAGAATTTATTGGCGGTAATTTTTCCTATAATAATAGGGAAATAAGTGCAAAAATACTGTCAGATTTTGGAGAAAATGCATTTAAAAATAAAATATTATCTATTTATAATAGAATTTCATGATAAACGTTACAAAAACTTTTTTGCCATCCCTTGAAGAATATGAACTACAATTAAAACGTGTTTGGAAAAATGAATGGTTAACTAATCGTGGAGAATTGGTTTTGGAATTGGAAGAGAAACTGAAAGATTATCTTTCAGTTTCCAATATCATTTTAATGAATAATGGAACTATTCCTATTCAGATAGCTCTTAAATTGTTGGCTAAAGGAGGTGAAGTTATTACAACGCCATTTAGTTATGTTGCTACCACATCCACTATTTTATGGGAACAATGTATTCCGGTTTTTGTGGATATAGATCCTGACTATTTAACCCTTGATGAAAGTAAAATTGAGTCTGCAATTACTTCTAAAACTACTTGTATTTTAGCGACTCATGTTTTTGGAAATCCATGCAATTTGGAAGCTATAGAAAATATAGCTAAAAAGTACAATCTTAAAGTTATTTATGATGCTGCTCATGCTTTTGGAGTAAGATATAATGGAAAATCTATTTTTGATTATGGCGATGTAAGTACTTGTAGTTTTCATGCTACAAAATTGTTTCATACAGGAGAAGGAGGAGCTGTTTTTTGTAATGATGAGGATTTACAACATAAATTATTTTATAGCCATAATTTTGGACATAATGGTCCTTTGGATTTTCATGGTTTGGGCATTAATGGAAAAATATCTGAATTGCAAGGCGCGATGGGATTATCTATTTTTCCGCATATAGGATCAATCTTGAATGAACGAAAGAAAGTGGTTGATTATTATAATAATAATCTTAATCTTTTAAGGTTAAATGTAATTAAAATAAGAGTAAATACAGATTGGAATTATAGTTATTATCCTATTATTTTTGAATCTGAAAAGTTATTGTTGAAGGTACAATTGGATTTAAATAAAGAAGGTATTTTTCCTAGGCGTTATTTTTATCCTTCTTTAAATACCATAAAATACGTTAAAAGAAGTCAAAAAATGCCAATATCTGAAAGTATATCCTCTAGAATCTTATGTTTGCCCTTGTATGTAGGACTTGGAAAAGAAGATTTACGTAGGATTGTTTTAATTATAAATAGAAACCTATGATAATTATAGGAGCAAAAGGATTTGCAAAAGAAGTTTTAGAGATTCTACATCAAAATAATCAATTAAATGAATTAGCTTTTTTTGATGATGTTTCAAAAAATTTATATGGGAGATTATATGATAAATTTGAGATTTTAACTTCGTTACAACAAGCAGAAAAATATTTTACAACTGTTGATAATTCGTTTACTATTGGTGTGGGAAATCCTAAAATCCGTAAACTATTACATGATAAATTTATTGCTATCGGTGGTAAGTTTGTTTCAACAATAAGTAACAAGGCTGTATTTGGGTCCTATGATGTAAAAATTGGGCATGGATGTAATATATTGTCTGGTTCAATATTTTCAAATTCTACAAAAATTGGGATAGGATGCATCGTTTATTATAATTCATTAATAACCCACGATTGTATTATTGGTGATTTTGTTGAAATCTCACCAAGTGTTACAATTCTTGGTAGAGTTACCATTGGGGATTACTCTCAAATAGGTTCAAATTCAACAATTTTACCAAATCTTAAAATAGGTAAGAATGTCATAATTGGTTCCGGTTCTGTAGTTACTAAAGATTTGCCAGATAATTGTGTAGTAGTTGGAATTCCTGCTAAAATTATTAAATTTTCACCTCCACATGAATATTAGAATGGAAAAGCGACTGATGGTTAGTGTTTGTATGATTACTTATGGTCATGAAGCATTTATAGAAGAGGCAATTAAAGGGGTATTAATGCAAGAGACTGATTTTGAAATTGAATTGATTATCGCTAACGATTGTTCTCCAGATGCTACAGATTTACTGATTCAAAAAATTTTAAAAACACATCCAAAAGCTTCTGCTATAAAGTATATAAATCACCCGCATAATATTGGGATGATGCCAAATTTTGTTTATGCATTGCAACAATGTAAAGGTAAATATATAGCTGTTTGTGAAGGAGATGATTATTGGACAGATCCGTTAAAATTGCAAAAACAAGTAGCTATTCTCGAATCTAATTCAGATATAGCAATAAGTTTTCATAACATAACTATCAATCGTTCGGGTACTATGAAAAAAGAGCGATTAATGGATTTAATTTCAGGCGATTTATTTTCAATTGATGAATTAGCACTTGCTAGCATTACAATACCTACTTTATCAGTTGTTTTTAGAAATAAATTGACTGACGAAATTTTGAATATATTAATAAGTACTCCGACAGGTGATTATCCATTGTGGTTGCTATTAACTAAAGACGGTTGTAAATTGCACTATACCAACCAAATAATGGCAGTATATCGTATCCATCCTGGTGGTATTTGGACAGGGAAAAAATTACCTGAGCGAATGATGATGTTAAATGATACTATACAGGTTGTAAAGCCCTATTTGAGTTCTGAAGTTCAACAAAAACTGGACATACAGTGTAATCAATTGTATGAAGCATCGTTAATTGATACTATTGATAATGAAGTAGTATTTAACGAGATTTATTCCAATTATATTAAAAAACCTAATAATGATATGATTGGTTTTTTAAGAAGTGAAATAAAATCAAGATCATCAATTAATCAACTTGAATTAATAAAAAAGAGTAAGTACTTTAAAATATATTTCTGGGTAAAGAAATTTTTATCAAAATAAACTATGAATACTATTCCTAAAATAATACATTATTGCTGGTATGGCACGAACCCTTTACCAGAACCTGCACAAAAATGTTTGGATAGCTGGAAAAAATATATGCCAGATTATGAAATAATTTTGTGGAATGAAACCAATAGTCCTATGTCTGACCCGTATATGCAAAAAGCCTATCAAGAAAAAAAATGGTCAAATTTAAGTAATTATACAAGATTGTTTGCTATTCAAAATATAGGTGGGTGGTATTTTGATACCGATGTAGAAGTTCTTAAAAGTCCTGATTTGACAAGTTATAAAGAGACCTGTTTTGTATGTTTGGAGACAAAGCCATTAGAAGAGCCTTTTGTTTGAGAAGATGGATTAAAGTATAGTTCTTTTATGAGTAACTTAAAACATTTTAATGTAGCTT
>CAIRMK010000437.1 GCA_903879645.1 uncultured Bacteroidota bacterium | reverse complement strand
CGGGTTTCTTATTTTATCTAAATCTAATTAAGCAGTAAAAATTCCTTTGTAACTGTCCCAATTGGTATAAATCAGGAATAAATTCCCAACAAATAAAGCGGCTGCTATTGGAATTCCTTCAGGCATCATGAATACATTTATCAATAAAATATTCAAGGTAACTGGAACTAAAATAACGGCTCCAATTTTCATAAACTTCCAACTAATAATAGTTAATCCTGCAATAAGTTCCACCGATTTAGCTAATGGTAATAGGTACTTAGATGCCATAAAACCATCCATTAATGTTTTCATATCTCCAACAGGAGCAGGTTGTCCTCCAAATTTAAAGAAATACGATAGTGAAGCAAATAACATCAATCCACCGACAAGAATTCGAACAATAAGTGTTGCAATTTTCATAATTTAAAAGTTTTAATTGGTTAGTAATTCAAAGATAAAACATATTTAAAATAAAAAAACCACTACAAATGAGTGGATTTTCAACAAAGTTTTCAAGAGTTATTTTTTCAAGAACCTTTTGTAACCAAAGAATCCCAAAGCTCCTATAAGTGCAAATGGCCATAATAGCACTACAAACGAAATGATGTTTTCTAATACAAACCATCCCGTTTTAATGCTGTCCCAAACTTGTAAACCAATATTTGGTCGGTAGGCATTAATACTTTTTTCATTAGCAATCATTTCTTGTTTTACCGTTTGGTCTTGATAGATAAGTAAGGTTAAGGTGCTAAAGTTCACTTGGTCTTTTAGAGATAAATTTTCTAATGTTTTAGCATCATTAGCTTCTTTTTTAGCATCTAGGTTTTCTTCAGCATCAATCACTTGATTTAGCTTTTTGCCTTTGGTATCAATAGCTGTAGCAATTCTTTTTTCGGTAGAGGCACTTCTGTGTTGTGCCATTTTATTGGAAAGCATTTGAAGTGTAACATCATCAGCTTTAATTACACGATAATTTAGAAAACCTATTTGGTGTGCTATAGTTTTAATTACAGTATCCAATTGCGTATTGGGAACTCTAATTGTCATGCTGTTATCAACAGTATATTTTGTGGTAACCAAAGTACTATCAGGACTCACTTTGGTGCGGTCTTCATCGTTAATAGTACTTTGGAGGTTGGTATAAGTTACAAATCCACCAAATTTAGTAGTAGCATCTTCAATTCCTCCAGTGGATTTGGCAACATTTTTTACTTTAAACTTAATGTCGGCGGTTCTCACAAACTTTCGAGTGCTGTTCTTGGGTTGTACTGCTGCAGATGATGAAATTACACTTGTACTATCAGCGGCTACAGCTTCAGTAATGTTAGAGGAGGCTTCTGCATTTTCAGATTGCGCTTGTTTGCAGGAAATTGCTATGCCTATTAAAAGCAAAGCCAATGCGAATTTGGTGTTTCTGTTCATAAAAATTCATTTTAAAGTTATTATTGATATAATTGTATTTAACTAATAGGTATAAAGTAGTTTTGTTATCAATAATTAAAATGAATTTAAAGTGAATAAATAGTTAATTGGAGTAAACTAAAAATCATGCCAAAAAAACTAAAAACTTAAGTTTAGCTTAAAATAAATTTTATCGTAATTTTGGAAAATAAAATTCATCTTTTGAGAACAATCCTTTCTAAAACTATTGCAAATCCTTCTGAATTTAAGAAACAACTTTTGTTGTGGTCTAATCCGTTTAGAGAAGTAGTTTTTCTTGATTCTAAC
Source organism: uncultured Bacteroidota bacterium (assembly GCA_903879645.1). Classification (GTDB taxonomy): domain Bacteria; phylum Bacteroidota; class Bacteroidia; order Flavobacteriales; family Flavobacteriaceae; genus Flavobacterium. The sequence continues at coordinate 2,029 of CAIRMK010000437.1, read as the reverse complement.
GAGTATCATCAAACGTATTCTAACTACGATTGTGTGTTGGCCGTTGATGCATTAACATCCATTAAAACTGATTTTGAAAAGGCATTTGAAGATTTACATCAATACCAAAGTCAGACGAAAGATTGGCTGTTTGGCTATTTATCCTATGATTTAAAAAATGATGTAGAAGAGTTGCATTCGAACAATTATGACGGATTGGATTTTCCAGATTTGTATTTCTTTCAACCAAAAAAACTCTTTCTGCTTAAAGGAAACCAATTGGAAATCCAGTATTTGAATATGTGTGATGATGAAATGGAAGAGGATTTTAATGAAATAAATCAGTGTTCAGTATTCAATGTTCAGTGTTCAGAAATAAAGATTGAGCAAAGAATATCAAAAGAAAGCTACCTTGATAAAGTCAATAAAATGCTTGAACACATTCAGCGTGGGGATATTTATGAAGCTAATTTTTGTATGGAGTTTTATGCCGAGAATGCTGCAATTGAACCCTTAGAAGTATACCAAAAACTGAATGCTATTTCAGAACCACCATTTGCAGTTTATTTCAAAAATAACAATCAATATTTAGCCTCTGCTTCACCAGAACGTTATTTAAAAAAACAAGATACCAAAGTAATTTCACAACCTATCAAAGGCACGGCTAAAAGATTTGATACTACTGAAGCGGATGAAAATTCAAAAAAAGAACTTTCAGAAAATCCAAAAGAACGTTCCGAAAACATTATGATTGTTGACTTGGTTCGTAACGATTTGTCACACACCGCTACAAAAGGAAGTGTTGTTGTAGAAGAACTATGTGGAATATATTCGTTTAAACAAGTGCATCAAATGATTTCGACTGTTGTTTCTAATGTCGAGCATACAACATCACCAATAGAAATTTTGAGAACCACTTTCCCAATGGGAAGTATGACTGGTGCGCCTAAAATTTCAGCGATGAATATCATTGAAAATCTAGAAGAAACAAAACGCGGATTGTATAGTGGAGCAGTTGGGTATTTCACTCCAAATGGTGATTTTGATTTCAATGTTGTTATCAGAAGCATCCTTTATAATTCAAAAAATCAGTACGTTTCTTTTTCAGTTGGAAGCGCCATAACTTCATTATCTGAACCTGAAAAAGAATATGAAGAATGTTTACTGAAAGCCAAAGCGATGTTTGAAGTTTTGAGTTAAATATATTTCTTACTTTTGAAGGATGTTACAAAAACTCCAAAATCATTTACAAATCAACTTTCCATTTCTAAAAGAAAAGAAACTTCTTTTAGCGGTTAGTGGTGGAATTGATAGTATTGTTTTAGTTTATTTGTTCAAGCAATTGCAGTTTGATTTTGCTGTCGCTCATTGTAATTTTCAGTTGCGAGGTAATGAAAGTAAGGGTGATGAAGACTTTGTAAAATCAATTTGTGATTCTTTATCAATTCCATTATTTGTTCAAAAGTTTGATACCAAACAATTTGCAGCCGATTATAAATTATCCATTCAACTTGCTGCTCGAAAACTGCGTTATGATTGGTTTTATCAGCTTTTAGAGAAGGATAACTTTGATTATCTTTTAACAGCACACCATTTGGATGATAGCTTAGAAACCTTTTTAATCAATTTTAGTAGAGGAACAGGTCTAGACGGATTGACAGGAATTCCAAATCAGAATGATAAAATCATTCGTCCTTTATTAGTCTTCTCTAGAAATGAAATTGAAAGTTTTGCCAAAGAAAATGCTATTCAATGGCGAGAAGACTCTAGTAATGCATCGGATAAATATTTGCGAAACAAACTGCGTCACGATATTGTTCCAGTTTTAAAAGAATTGAATCCTAACTTATTAACTTCCTTTGAAAAAACTATTGAAAATTTAAAGCAATCACAATCTTTAGTGGAGAATGCCTCTAAATTAGTTTATAAAATGGTTGTAGAAGAAAGTGATACGCTTTTAAAAATCAACTTGAAAGAGTTGTTAAAACTACCAAATTATACGGCTTATTTATTTCAATGGTTGAAACAATTTGAGTTTACAGCTTGGAAT
>CAIRMK010000436.1 GCA_903879645.1 uncultured Bacteroidota bacterium | reverse complement strand
GATAACATCTACCGCTTTTTGCATGCTTTCTACCGGTACATATTCGTATTTCCCATGGAAATTATGCCCCACTGCAAAGATATTTGGACAAGGTAATCCCATATACGACAATCTAGAACCATCTGTTCCACCACGGATAGGTTTAATTAGTGGTGTGATGCCCAATTGTTTCATCGCTTCTTCAGCCAAATCAACAATATACATCATCGGTTCTACTTTTTCTTTCATATTGTAGTATTGGTCTTTTACCTCGGCAATACAAATGTCTTCCCCAAATTGTGCGGCGAATTTAGCATTGATTTTGGCAGCAATAGCCAACACTACATCTTTACGTTTTTGGAACAAATCGGCATCGTGGTCACGAATGATCAGTTCTAATTTGGTTTCTTCAATGCTACCCGATAATCCGGTAACATGATAGAATCCTTCATAATCTATAGTTTCCTGTGGGATTTCATTCTTTGGCAATTCGTTGATGAATTCATTTGCGATAAGCATCGAATTGATCATTTTTCCTTTAGCATATCCTGGATGCACGCTTTTTCCTTTGAAGATAATCTTCGCACCAGCGGCATTGAAGTTTTCATATTCCAATTCGCCAATTTGACTACCGTCCATAGTGTATGCCCATTTCGCTCCAAATTTCTCCACATCGAAAATATCAGCACCACGACCAATTTCTTCGTCTGGCGTGAATCCTACACGAATTTTTCCGTGTTTAATTTCGGGATGTTGTACCAAATATTCCATCGCAGATACAATTTCGGTAAGCCCTGCTTTGTCATCGGCACCCAAAAGCGTTAATCCGTTGGTAGTGATTAAGGTTTGTCCTTTATACAACAATAAATCTTTGAAATAACTTGGAGAAAGTACGATGTTTTGTGCCGCGTTCAACACGATATCACCACCATCATAGTTTTTTACGATTTGAGGTTGTACATCTTTTCCAACAAAATCAGGTGACGTATCATAATGAGAAACAAAACCTATAGTCGGTATGTCATGACTTACATTACTAGGAAGTGTTCCCATCACATAACCATTTTCGTCAATGGTCACTTCGGTTAATCCTATAGTTTGAAGTTCTTTTACTAATAAATTAGCTAGAACTAATTGTTTTTCTGTGCTTGGAGTTGTTGGAGAATTAGCATCCGATTCGGTATCGATAACGGCATAGCTAATAAAGCGGTCAATAATATGTTGCATGAATTTAGTTTGTGAAATTTAGTGTGCAAATATACAAATTTGATGGGTTTAGTTTTAGGATACTCTATAAAAAAAATCCCCAACTGAACGAACAGTTAGTGTAATTATCTTTCTTTAGAACTTTTGTCTTGCTTCTTGAATAGTGTTGCCTTGTTAAAGCAAATCATATTCATATAAGATGGATATTACTTTTCTTCTATTTCAAAATTAATTAAATCACTCAATGAAACTTCTAATGCTTCACTCAACCTATACAGACTATAAATAGTGGGATTTGTTCTACCAGATTCAATCCTTGAAATATTTGTGGTATCAATGTTTCCTTGCATTTTTGCTACTAAATCGACTTGTGCCATTCCTTTATCCTGTCGCAGTTTCTTAATTCTTTTTCCTAATATTCTTAATAAATCTAACTTTTCCATTCTTGACATATTTGACAAGCCAAGAAATTGTTTATATTCGCTTCTTGTAAT
>CAIRMK010000435.1 GCA_903879645.1 uncultured Bacteroidota bacterium | reverse complement strand
GTATAGAATCACGTTTGTTTTTGAATTTACCATTTTATTTTCCTTTATATGTATTGTTATTGTTAATTTGGTCATTCAATGCTTCTATCGGCTCAAAGAATGCTTTATTGCATGCAAGATACACTGCGAGCATTAACTTATTGTCTTTAATCGTAAGGTCTAATGGTTGTTCAATTGAATTAACAACTACCCCCATTTCCGATAACTTACTTACAACTGCCAGAGTCTTTTCTTTGTTTCTTGAAAGTCTAGTCCATTTTGAAATCAGAATTAGGTCTACATCATTTTTATTATTTTTTACATAATCCATTAAATTATTCCATTCTGAACGGTCAAAACTTAGTCCAGAGCCAACGTCTTCATAGTGTTTTACAATATTGTAGTTTTTATTATCGCAATATTCTTTTAGAATTTTTTCTTGATTATATAAATTATTCCCTTTGCCATCTTGTGGCTCTGTACATACTCTTCCGTATGTAATTACTTTAATTTTTGTCATTTTTATTTATTTTTTTATGGCATGCTTCTGCCAGTTTATATAGTACATTTCGGATTAATTCAATTTCGTAATCTTCAAATTGTACATTGTTTCTATTTAATTTTTTTTTGCAATCTGTTATGCTTAACACTTTGTTTCTCAGTCGTCATTTTCCAGTTTTTTATTTTGACGGTGGAATTTTATCGTTATTTTTGGTCACAGCGGGACACATCCAAATTATTCTCATAATTTAATTTGGATAAATGGCATATTTAAAAGACCCAATTCGATAACGAAATGAAATGCTTTGCCTAGGCATAAAAATGCCTAATATGAATTTTGTGTTTGCTGAAACCACTTTTAGAAAAACAAAGTGGTAAAAAATGATTATCGTCTTGACAGTTAAACTGTCCCCATGCGAGTTTTGGGTGCTAAAACAAAAAGAGCGATTATTATGTCGTTTTAACCTTTTTAAGAATTATATACGCAAAAGTACGAATTAATTTCCGAACCAACAACTTTTTAGTTAAAAAAAATAAAAATAATTTTGTTTTGTAGAATTTATTCGCTATGAGTCGAACAATTTAAAAACAAAAAAGCCCTAGAACTCTAGGGCTTTAATAATATATTTATAACAAATCTATTGTAAAATAATTTTCTTAGTGTTCATCAAGTTGTTTGAAGCATCATAAATTTTCACGAAGTAAACCCCTTGACCGCTCCATGAATTTAGTGGAACAACATATTGTTGTGTATTCATAGCACCACTAAACACCTCTTGACCTAAAGTATTTACAATCTTAATTGTCCAACCCGATACGTTGGCTAAATTACCGCAATCGATAGTTATGTGGTCATTCGCTGGATTTGGATAAATAGTAACAGTGTTAGTGAATGTAGGTGGATTTAAGCTTAATACTCCTGTATTTATTACTAATGTACTGCATGTTGTATCTGTGTAACTTAAGTTATTTATTTCGTTTTGTGTTAATGCACGATTCCAAACACCCAAATCGTCTAATATACCATTAAAATAACCACCCGTTTGTCCACCATTTATTCGACTTCCTATTTTGCTTGAATTAGCATCTTGAGCAAAATTTGCTAATGAATTAGTTCCATAATAATCGGTTGTAGCTTGTAAAACACCATTAAAATATATTTTAACTTGAGAGTTTTCAAATGTTATTAAAGCGTCAACCCATGTGTTAGGAGTTATACTAGTATTTGTTTGAACATGTGTATACGTGTTACCCCCGTTAGAATTTGCCCAGATAATATAAATAGTATTATCGGGAGCAATTCCAAAATTAACTTCACCCCAAAAAAATGTCTTACCCCAAATATTATAAGCACTTCCATTTGCTGGCGAACCAATAGATTTAAACCTTGTGTAAAAAGTAAATGAATTTACTTGAACACCCCCTAAGAAAGGTTGTGACAAACCTATATTATTGGAAGTGCCATTAAATGAATAAGCAGAATTTGGATTTCCATTTTTATCCACTGTAAGGGCTACACCATTTACAATACCATTGTTGCCGTTACTTGTTGCATCGTCTGCATTTCCAATAAATGGATAATAAGCAACCAATCCATTTGTTGGCACATTAGATGGTACTTGTGCAATAATCATTTGGGTAGTTAAAGCAAAACCCATTGCTAGTATAAGTAATTTGTGTCTCATAATTATTAGTTTAGATTAAATTTTATGCAAATATATAAAAAATACTCTATATAAAGAGGTGTTATATATGTTGTTACATAATTTTATGACATTTTATTGCTTTGCCTTATAAATAGAGGCTACTTATGACTAATGAAAATAACAAAGGCGTTCCTCTTTGCCCGATGAACATAAGAAAGGGATCCTCGAGGCCCTCAATATGGTCGACCAAGTAGTCATCGGCACAGGCACCGAGCATGGCCTGGATTTCTTGGAGGACTTCCGTCGACTCCGACC
>CAIRMK010000434.1 GCA_903879645.1 uncultured Bacteroidota bacterium | reverse complement strand
TTGGATTAACAATAGCATAAACATAGTATGTTTGTGGAACATTTGGTAATGAACCAGCAATTCCTAATACTGGCGGATCATAATTAGCAACGCCACTAGCATTTGGAGTAGCATTACCTAAAGGAATTCCTCCTATATACATAGCGTTTCCAACTTGCAAAGAGGTAAAATAAACATACGAAATAGAATTTGCACCTGTAGAAGTTGTAGTAACAGAAAATGACGTTGGATCATCTCCAACACACAAAGTTTGATTTGCAGAAGGATTTGTTATAGTAGAACAAGCCAAAGTGGAACAAGTTAATGAAGCAGGAACAAAACAAGTTCCAACACCTCCGACAGGAGTTAAAGTTATAGTGACATTTTCTCCATAAGTTAATCCTGAAATTGTATAAGTAGTTACATTTCCAATAGAACCAACATTTACAATTGGGTTTGCATTAACTTGATAAGAAACTGTATAATCTGTTGTTCCTGTTAACGCATTCCAATTGTATTGAACTGATGTTGCTGTTGAAACCCCACAAGTTATAACAGGCGCAATATTATTTGAAAAAAGTAAATGAAAAGACCTAGTTTCAACACAAGGTCGTCCAACATTACTAGTTATGTTTACCCAAATAATCTCTCCATTTGTTCCTGGATAAGCATTTGGGTTTGGTATCTGGTTAGCACTATTTAAAGCATCAGTTTGATTATGATAATAACTAATATCATAATCACTAGCAGCTGAGCCATTTAAAATAATTGGTGTATTTGCATTCAAATTAAAATTAGTAACAGAAGTACAATTAGTAATATCTGGCGGATTAGCTATAGGCATAGGAGGCAAATATTCTAATTTCATACAAGCTGTTTGAGGACAACCATTAACAGTCGCAGTAGCTGTAGCACAATACATTCCAGGTTGGGTTGTTGTAATACATGATGTTGTCCCTGGATAAGCAACTCCATCTAAAGTCCAGCTATGTGGAATAGTATTAGCTAAACCTGTGCAAATTTGAACAGGTGTTCCTGGACAAGGCGCTGTATGATTAGAAACTAATTCGTCATTTGGTAGCGTAAATGCACCTGTATTAAAACTATTAGCTTGTATAAAAACAGCTGAATCATACAAATTATCTGAAACATTAGCTATGGCTAATTTTATATGATAAGTTTGTCCACATTGAACAGTTGCTAAAGCAGCGATAACAGTAGTAAATCCATCATATTGAATAGTAGTATTTACTGCTGGGGTAGACCCATGTCCATTATCTATAAAATAAGCTGAATTTGTGGTAGCGTTAACATTGTCTATTGATATAGGGGTAGAAGTTCCTGGCACTAAAGCAATATTGGCAGCAGATAGCGCACCTGAATAAGGACCAGTAATTCCTGGGCCACTAATAAAAAAACCGAAAGAATCATTCACTCCTTGATTAACCCATTCTGGATATTCTTCAGAGGCAAAAACAAAATTGAAACTTAAGTTGGTTCCTTGGGGCACAAAATCAAATTCTAATACCGCTTTATCCTTAATGTTATTAGTGCCTACCCCTGCCAAAGCAGCTAAATCGGCATCTCCATTAACCGGATTTGCCGTAGGAATAGAACTGAGCAAACCATCGTCATTATTAGGACCTACAGCAACCTGAGCACTTCCAGTAGATAATATAAT
>CAIRMK010000433.1 GCA_903879645.1 uncultured Bacteroidota bacterium | reverse complement strand
TGAGCAAAAGATAATAGCGTAAAAAATAATAGCCCAATTAACAAAAAGTATTGTTTTTTCATTGTTTCAAATTTATATTAAATATACCTACTTCTTTCAGGCTTCGGTTTTCCTGTTTTAGTAGGTTTAATTATATTTTTTTATAAATAAAAACAAGGTTTGGGCTTTTTGTTATTAAAATTTAAATACAAAACAAATATAAATAAATAACTTATACAAAAATTTAAAATTTTATTTAAGTCATAATCTATAAATAAAAACCCTTGATAAAGCTGCTGCTCTGTCAAGGGTTTCTTTTTAAATCTAGCCGGTGATGGTAGCCATAATCACATCGCTCCACGGGCCAGTATCGCCTCGGGTGTTTTCCCAACGAAGCCAATAATAAACTGCTTTCCCTGCGTCTTCACCAGCAAATTTATGGATACAAGGCGAAGCCGTGTCGGTAGCCATAAAACTCAATTCGCTAGGGTCTATGGCGGGTTCACCAATCTTAAACCAAATTTGACATCCCCTCACTCCTGCCGGTTTCGCATGAGTGCCGTCTTCATTAGTAAAAGAAATCGTGTGCTCTAGTCTACGATTGGTATCTACTTTTACCATAGGCACTGTAGTTGGCACTGGACTTGGCGTTCGTGACGTACTGTGTTCTGTTACATTCAACGTGCTTCTATCTTCTGTAGTCCATACACTTTCAGGAACATCAGCATAAATAATACGTGCAATAGTTAATAATTTTTCTTTAGCAATATCTTTGTTTTTGACAATCGTTGTTGTTCTTGTATTACTATTTTGCGATTTTGGATACACATGATTCCATTCATTAAAAGCATCTGTAAGTTTTTCTTGATTATCTGTTGAAATCAATAATCTAGTTGCATTACCAATTAGATAGGGCACAGCCGTTTGAAAATACATATTCAATTCAGCTTCTTTGCTTGGAAAAGGTCCTAATTTAGGCATAGTATAAATATTTAATGGTTACTACTTATTTGACATTCTGTAACTTAATCTTCTGTTTATCTTATATTCTAATTCTATATTTCAGTTTTCGGGGTCCACCCCGAACTCTTTGGGGTCCACCCCGAACTCTTTGGGGTCCACCCCGAAACCCTTGGGGTCCAACCCGAACCCTTTGGGGTCCACCCCGAAACCCTTGGGATGCTCCCCTTTTTATACCCAACTAATAATCTTGCTTTCAATAGTGAATAGTAAAGAAATAAAAGAAAAAGAACGTTGAAGTCCAAAACTATTACGTTCTTCTAAAACCTACAATAACGAAAAAGTATGAATTTTTTCTAACGAAAAAGTATTAGTGAGTCTAATACTAATTATCGACAAAGGGGTTGATTCTCAAGGGTACTACTTTTCAAAAAATTGATTTGGTGTCTTTTAGCGTTAAAAAAGAAATGTCGTTTATCGAGGGTTTTAATTTTATTTCTTATATTGCCTTATCAATAGGAATTGGCTAGTTTTTTTTGATTTTAAAAAAAGTGAGGCTAGAATTCCCTAAAATAAAATCCCCATGTTTAAAATTGCCCTAGTCGAAAAACAAAATCTTTTACGCGAAGTGATGGTCAGTCGCCTAAACCAAGTCAAGCTTTTTAAAATAGTATTTGACACCCCCAATGAAGAAGAATTAGTTTCTTTGTTGGTTTGCAAACCTGTTAATTTGTTAGTTATTCATCCAGATACTTCCGATAAAGCGACGCTAAACATTTGCAAACAAGCTCTGAAAGCACATCCCAATCTTAAAATTTTGTTGATTACGAAGACATTTAATGATGCTACAGTAGCAAAGGCATTGAAAATAGGAGTTGCTGGTTTTTTAAATAAAAATTTCAGTGGCCAACAGTTAGAAGATGCCATTGTAGCAATGGATAAGTCGGGATTTTATATGGAACAAGAACATTTGGATTACATTAAAACATCAATTCCAGCAAAGCCGAAATCAAAATCAAAAAATAATGTCCTGGAAGAACCCCTTACCAAAACTGAAAAAAAAGTCTTGACCCAATCGGCATTTGGATTTACTATTAAAGAGATTGGTTTGCGTCAATGTGTTTCGAGCAATACTATAAAATCACAGCGCGGCAATGTTTTGAGAAAAACAGGTTGCCGCAATATTGCAGAAGCCTTAATATTCGCACTAAAACATAAAATTATCAAAGCAAAAAAAGTTGGACTCAAAGGCATTCTTGGCGTTTGGCTGTTGCTGTCGATGTCGTTTAGTTTTATGGAAGGCATCGGAAGTAATGAAGTGGAGAGCGATTCGGAAGTGATGGAGATTTGTTGGGGGATGGAGTAAAAAGGGATTGAAAATAAACCTCTAGATTCTATTTATCTTGAAGATGTTCCAGTAAATTTGTTTGGGAGTGGGTTGTGAGTTATTATCTAGAAGAAATTTATGATGAACTTGAATCTAAATAGTCACAACTAACTCATAATAGTTATACTTAATTTATATAATCATTTGAAAAAGATATTAATCTTGTTATTTGTTTCATTATTTGTGATTATTATCACACGCCTCTTTTGTGGGGTATATGTTCATGATGAATTTTCTGAAAAGAACTTTTTTATAAAACATCGTCCAACATGGAAATGGAAATTTTATTCCCCAATTGGAATGTCTGACATGAAAATAAATGAATTGTCTAAAGAAAAACAAATCGAACAAAAATACTTTGATAAATTTATAGTTAAACAAGGATGGATAAAAAAATAAAAATCTATGCTTTTACTACTTTAACGACTGCTTTATCTTGTGGTTATTCTAGTAAATTTATTTGGGAGGGGGTTGTAGGATAAAGAAATTATTATACTAATGGACTACTGTTATATCTTATATCAATAAAAATGAAAAAAATAGTTATCTCATTTATTGTTTTACTAATTTCCAATTTTGGGTTTTCTCAAAATGCAATATCTCCATTTGAACAAAAACTGTATGATGAAGCTATTACAAAAATCAATGCTTTAGATTTCTTAAATATTGAAGAAGAAGAATTGAATATTGAAAATCTGAAAATAAATACTGAAAGTCCAGAGGTTACACAATACAAATTAAAAGTTAAGCAAAAAGTAAATGCAGAAGCGTTAGTTATTTTTAATAGAATATTAGATACTATGCCAAATACTAAACTTTTGAATAAAATCAATTATGAAATGGCACATATATTTTACCAAGATGGAAAGACAAAACTCGCCTCTGA
>CAIRMK010000432.1 GCA_903879645.1 uncultured Bacteroidota bacterium | reverse complement strand
CTGTATGCTTAGGGAATGATCGAAGTGATCAAGCGACCAACAACGGGTACGCAATATGCTTTATTACGCTGTAGTTTATAGTTCCACAAGAGGAATTCCATCGTACAGGCCGCCCGTTTAACCGTTTTATAGTGCGATAAGGACCTCGTTTCCTATAACCACTTTACTGCCGTTTAATCCTCGATTTGATGATATACTGGATTTGTTTTACGCAACTCCAATGCCTCTGCAACTCGAGAAATCTTATTCTTAAACAACTGCTGTTTTTCTTCTTCACTTAGAGTAAATTCAGTAGCTTGTCTAACAATTCGATCATTCAATTTACTATAATCTATTTGTGTCATTTTCACTCCTTAAAAACAAAAAACCCTAGCTATTTCTAACTAGGGTTTTATTAAACTATAACTATTTTATATAATTACGTTAATAAAACCCTCATCCCTGTTGGCTCATTACGATCACAATTAAAACTAATCGCTGACCAATAGGTAGGCATCACTGCCTGTTTGGCTATGGAATTAATTTGTGAATGTAATAAAGTTTGCAACATTTTGGTTCTCTTTTTATCCTTTAAAATAAGTTAGTTTCCTAACTCATGTAATTATTATACGACTATTTATACCACTTGTCAATCGGTTTTTTCTCTTTTGGCAAACTTTGTTCTAGTTTACATTCAGTACAAAACCAATTGTTGCTTTTCCACAACGGCATTAGCGATCCGCCGCAAACACATTTTGGATCTCTAACTAAATTCATATTATTATTGTAGTCTCTTTATTTATGTCTATCAAGTTAACTGTTGCTATAATGCCACACTAATACTGTATATTGGAATTCATATCAATAATACTTAGCTTGTCCATAACGGTGTCTGGACCATCTTGAAGTATGTACTTGGCATACTTTTCTTTATTATCTAATATAGCATTGGGGTAGTAGTTGTCTAATTTTACTATTTCAAACTTAGAACCGTCAACTACACTTCCTTCACCTCGGGCAATTAGGTCATCGACATTAACTATGTCTGCTAAGTGTTCTCGCACCTTACCATCTTCTGGATTATGGGCAGCACATTGACGCAGTTTATTGACAACGTGCTCTGTATCGCCTTGATTAGTAAAATGCCAACCTGCATGAGTAATACATTTTTCAATGCCATTATCGAAGTTCTTTGGTCGATTAACCCAAACATGTCCGTAGACTTCTCTAACCCAACTCATTGTAGGGAACTGTTTGGCTGTTTCTACAGTAAATGCTTGTCCTTGAACTTGAAAGATTAGCGGAGTAGTCCACATATAGTTAAATCTATAGTGAAAACAGGGCATACGCAATCCCCATAATACATGTTGTTGATCTGCACGAATTTCATCTGCAACAGATCCTCTAATTAACTCATCAGTATCACTAAGCATAATAACATCAGTCGCTTCTGCATCATATAACCCGCGAGTAATGCAATTTCTTTGATGTCGTTCATTGGGCCAATGATCACCATTTTGAACTCCAGGCATATCTTCTACTTTAACATGACGAATCTTGTCAGCATACGGCTTAAATCTTTCCCAGTTATCTAACAAGTAGAAAGGTTTTGGG
>CAIRMK010000431.1 GCA_903879645.1 uncultured Bacteroidota bacterium | reverse complement strand
GGTTTTTGGTAATGAAGATGGAAAAGGAGTTTCTTTGCCATCATATATGGAAATGGCTAAGCAAATAGCTGAGATTAAAAAACAAATTGGCTGTTGGAGGAACATTCAAAGAGGGTGAAATCATTATTCAAGGTGATTATCGCGATAGAATAATGAAACTATTACAAGACAAAGGATTTAAAACAAAACGAGTTGGAGGATAAATTGAGGTACGAAGTACGAAATACGAGGTACGAAGTAACTCTCAAACTTATAAAACTCATAAACAATTAAAAAATGATTGCATCATCAGAATTAATATTGAATCCGGATGGAAGTGTGTACCACTTGAACCTAAAACCGGAGCATATTGCAAAAGACATCATCTTTGTAGGTGATCAAAATAGAGTAGAGAAAATCACAAAACACTTCTCTAGCATTGAGTTTTCGCAACAAAAGCGTGAATTTAAAACACAAACTGGAATTTACAAAGGCAAACGAATGACCGTGATATCAACCGGAATTGGTCCTGATAATATTGATATTGTAATGAACGAATTGGATGCTTTGGTTAACATTGATTTGGAAACTAGAACGGTAAAAGAAGAATTAACTTCTTTGAACATTGTTAGATTTGGAACTTCAGGTTCGCTACAAGCCGATGTGCCTTGCGATAGTGTAGTGATGAGTTTATATGGTTTGGGATTGGATAATATGCTTCGCTCCTACTTGATTGACGACATTTCAGAAACCGCAATGGAAGATGAATTCATAAGACAAACCAATTGGGATTTAAGAAAAGGACGTCCGTATGTAATTAAAGGAAGTGAGATTCTAGAAAAACGTTTGGAAAGCGATACTATATACAAAGGATTTACTGGAACCGCAGGAGGTTTTTACGGTCCACAAGGACGTATATTGCGTCTTGGAATTCAAGACCCAGAATTGAATACTAAAATGGATAAGTTTGAATTTGAAGGTATCAAAATGACCAACCTTGAAATGGAAACAGGTGCTATTTATGGTTTAGGGAAACTATTAGGACATCAGTGTTTATCGTTAAATGCTATCATTGCTAACCGTGCAACAGGAACTTTCAGTGAAGACCCTTATAAAGCTGTAGATGCATTGATTGCGTATGCATTGGATAAGTTGGCGGAGTAATCAATCAATTTGAAAATATGCAATTAGATAATTAAATAAGGAACACAGATTGGAGAAATTAGAAAAATTATTAAAATTTCTTAAATTTCTCCAATCTGTGTTCCAAAACTATATTTTATGACATTTAGATTCGCAAGACATACCAACGATTTAGAAAGAATAAAATCCTTTTACACTTCAGTTTTAGGATTGGAATTGCTTGGTGGTTTTGAAAATCATAATGGTTATGATGGTGTTTTTCTTGGCAAGCAAGATGAAAATTGGCATTTAGAGTTTACGAAATCGGATGACATTGTGGACTTTAATTTTGGTGAGGAAGATATTTTAGTTTTTTACGCAAATTCCAAATTAGAATTTGAATTGATTCATGAGAAATTAGTTGCTAATTCCATTGTTTTCATTGCTGCTAAAAACCCCTATTGGAATGCTAATGGTAAAATGTTTCTTGACCCAGATGGCTATCGAATTGTAATTTCACATTTGAAGATAAAATAAATTAAAGCAACACAGATTTAAGAAATTTTAAAAATTATTATAATTTCTTTGATTTCTCTGATTTCTTAAATCTGTGTTCCAAAAAAAGACTATGAACTTAATTATTGAAACCCCAAGATTACTATTACGAGAAATGCGTCATGAAGATGCACAAGCTTTATTTGATATGGATTGTAATACAAATGTTCATACCTATTTATGGCAAAAGCCTGTGATTGATATCGATGAAGTTCATACCTATATTGACATGGTTCGCCAACAATATATTGATAATGGCATTGGGCGTTTTGTAGCAATACTAAAAGAAACTAATGAGTTGATTGGTTGGACCGGAATAAAATACATCAACGATCATGTTGAAAATGGAAATACTAATTTCTATGATTATGGTTATCGTTTGAATGAAAAATTTTGGAATAAAGGGTATGCTACAGAAGCTTCTATTGCTTGGTTAGATTATGGTTTTAACCAAATGAACATCAAAGAAATGAACGCCTATACACATGCTTAAAATGGTGCGTCTAATCATGTTTTACAAAAAGTTGGTTTTGATT
>CAIRMK010000430.1 GCA_903879645.1 uncultured Bacteroidota bacterium | reverse complement strand
GTCAGTCCAGTTGTGTAACTATTAATGGAACTTGGATTGTATGCCGTTTCTAGTATGGCCATATCTTGATTGGCATAACTACTACCTTTTCTAAGATTAAAAGTATAGTACCGACCTGAAACGGTTGCACCCATTTTAATATTACCATTGTAATTACAACCACCACACCACGTTGTTGTTCCCACAGTATTGTAAGTCGGTGTATTCAAATTCCAAGTATTGAAATAACTATCTGTGTTGAACTGATAAAAATAAGTCCCCGACGAAGTGGTTCCTTTGGCAGCAGCTCGATAAAAGTAAACAGCATTATTTGCCCCAAGGCCAACTGCAGTCATACTTTTGTTACTATAACCTGAATCAAAATCAGTGTTATTTAACATAGCCCCGGGTTGAGCAAAAATTAAAATCGGACCCAATAAAGACCCAATTAAAATCATCAAATTAATTATACCTTTTGGTAAAATTTTTTTCATAATTAGGATTGTTTTATTAATAATTTAGTAACTATTGTAATAGGTGATTTCAAAATAATTTAGGAAAAACACTTCGAAAACGATATGGGGGATGGTAAAATTAACAAAATATTCTACTGTAACAAATTAAAAAATCAAAAGCTCGAGCGAAAACGTTTTCGTGTTGATAAATTAATATTTTAACTTGACAAAAATAATAATAGTATAAAAAAATACTTATTTCTAGCATTCCAACATTTTGAAAATAAAAGGGTAAGAATTTTTAAATAATAAAGAAAGATATTTTAGAATGTAGTCAAGTGTGATTGGAACATAAAAGTTTACGCAAAATTCTGTCCAATCTCAGGAAAGTTTAGAATATACTCGGCAAGACGAAAACTTTACTAGTAAAGACGACAAATTTACTAGTCATGAGAACAATTTTACTAGTCAAGAGTAACACTTTGCAAGTCAAGATAACAAAATTGTTGGTCAAGAAGACAATATTGCTAGACAAGAAGATAAGTTTTCTCGCCAAGAAGAACATTTCGCTAGAATTTAGGTTTTTAAAACTAAAAAAAGTGTCTATGGAGCTACTAATCAATCTTTTTTTGACTAACCTTTTTTTCAGTATTCTTTAAAAAAAGAAAGGATAGAACGGACGGCCCTACCTATTTTTTTTAGTATTCAGTTGACTTTTGATAGTCTTCTCTATTCAAGGATGACTGTTCAATATTAAGTTTTTTTTTGAATTGGAATTGGAATTTTAGATTTGGAATTTGGGATTTTCTGCTTTCCCTTTTGTACAAAAAAAATCCACTCAATTAATTGAATGGAATTTTGATTTTGATAGTATTTAAAGCTACGAAACATCAACTGTTGTCTCGGCAGCAATAGTAGCATAAGTGCCGTTTTCCAATTTCTCACGAATGGCATCAAAAGCGGTAAGTGTTTCTTCTATATCCTTTAAAGTATGAGATGCTGTTGGAATCATTCGTAATAAAATCATTCCTTTTGGAATTACTGGATACACAACAATCGACAAGAATATACCATAATTTTCACGTAAATCATTAACCATGATCAGGGCTTCTGGAATAGAGCCTTCTAAATAAACTGGGGTCACACAAGTATTCGTGTCACCAATATTAAATCCTTTGGCTTTTAATCCTCCTTGCAATGCATTTACATTTTCCCAAAGTTTATATTTTAATTCGGATGATTTACGCAATAATTCCAAACGTTTTAGCGAACCTATAGTTTGAATCATAGGTAATGCTTTAGCAAACATTTGT
>CAIRMK010000429.1 GCA_903879645.1 uncultured Bacteroidota bacterium | reverse complement strand
ATCTCCAAGAACCTCTAGTCGTTCATAATTCAAAGGATTTCCTTTTTCATCGGTCTTATTAGATGACCTATGTGTAAATGCTTTTTCGTAATATTGTATGTTGGTGGTTTTAAAACCAATAATCTTTTCAACAGCAACAAAAAAATTCCCGCCTTCTGTAGGACGGGAATTTCTTGAAAATATTTTTTTAAGTAATCGCATGAAAACTTATTCTTCTAATTTTTTAAACAAAACGCAAGCATTGTGACCACCAAAACCAAAAGTGTTACTCATAGCAACTTTGATATCTCTTTTTTGAGGTTTGTTGAGTGTTAAATTCAATGAAGGATCAATATTTTCATCAACAGTGGTATGATTAATTGTTGGAGGAACAATGCTGTGTTGCATAGCTAAAATAACAGCAATCGATTCAATAGCGCCAGCAGCTCCAAGCAAGTGACCAGTCATTGATTTTGTAGAATTGATGTTGATGTTTTTTGCATGAGCACCAAAAACATGACTAATTGCTTTCAATTCGGCAACATCACCAAGAGGAGTTGATGTTCCGTGAGTATTGATATGATCAACCATATCTGGAGTCATACCTGCATCACGCAATGTATTTTCCATTACGGCAATTACACCAATTCCTTCTGGGTGTGGAGCGGTTAAATGATAAGCATCAGATGACATTCCACCACCACCTACCTCGCAATAGATTTTTGCACCTCGCGCTTTAGCATGTTCATATTCTTCTAATACAATAGCTCCCGAACCTTCACCAAGAACAAATCCGTCACGAGTAGCATCAAAGGGACGTGAAGCCGTTTCAGGACTTTCGTTTCTAGTGGATAAGGCATGCATCGAGTTGAATCCACCCATTCCAGCAATAGTTACAGCCGCTTCAGAACCCCCAGTAACAATAACGTCACACATTCCTAGGCGAATATAATTAAAAGCATCTATCATAGCATTAGCTGAGGATGCACAAGCAGAAACAGTAGTATAATTTGGACCCATATACCCATTTCTCATTGAAATATGAGCAGGAGCAATATCGGCAATCATTTTTGGGATAAAGAAAGGATTGAACTTTGGAGTTCCATCTCCTTTGGCATAATACATCACTTCTTCTTGAAAAGTTTCTA
This sequence comes from uncultured Bacteroidota bacterium, assembly GCA_903879645.1. Classification (GTDB taxonomy): domain Bacteria; phylum Bacteroidota; class Bacteroidia; order Flavobacteriales; family Flavobacteriaceae; genus Flavobacterium. Next base: position 1,663 of record CAIRMK010000429.1, on the reverse strand, counting down.
ATCCGCCAATTCCAGCACCCCAAATAACACCCACTCTGTGTTTATTCACATTGTCATGCGTAATTCCAGCGTCTTTGATAGCTTCATCACTAGAGGCAATGGCATAATGGGAAAATTTATCTAATCGGCGTGATTCTTTACGATCCATGTAATCTTCAATATTGAAGTTTTTAACTTCGCAAGCAAATTTCGTTTTATGCTTTTCTGTATCGTAATATGTTATCGGAGCAGCACCGCTTTTGCCATTTACTAAACCATCCCAATACTCTTGAATGGAATTACCGATGGGAGTTAATGCTCCAAGACCAGTTACAACAACACGCTTTAATTGCATATAATTTTTTTTAAATATCGTTTAAACAAATAATACCCTACTATCTTTATGTTATATAAGCTTAAAGAGACGAGGGTATTTCAATATAGTGTGATTGAAATTTCAATCAAAAATAGTCTAATTTTTTAAAAATAATAAAAACCCGTACACAAATATTGTATACGGGTTATTTATTTTATTATTTTTTTGCTTCTTCGATGTAAGAAATAGCTTGACCTACAGTAGCAATGTTTTCAGCTTGGTCGTCTGGAATTTGAATATCAAATTCTTTTTCGAACTCCATAATAAGCTCAACAGTGTCTAATGAATCAGCTCCTAAATCGTTTGTGAAGCTTGCTTCTGTTACAACTTCATTCTCGTCAACGCCTAATTTGTCTACGATAATCGCTTTAACTCTTGATGCAATGTCTGACATAATCTTTAATTTTAAATTTTAATTGTTGGCAAAAATAAAAAACTTTATCTTAAAACCACCTTTTAGTTAATAAATGTGACCACGAAATTAAAAAAATTATTTTACAAAGACTTCATTTATATTATTTATTATTATTTATTATCATTTATTATTCTTTTTTTTGCGTAATAAATATTACAACTAGATGAAAAAAATAGTACTCTTCGCTTCTGGATCGGGTTCTAATGCCGAAAAAATTGTATTGCATTTCAATACTAATGAATTGGCTAAAGTGGTCGAAATTTTTACTAATAATCCAAATGCCAAAGTATTAGACAGAGCTAAAAACTTAAATGTTCCTGTTCATATTTTCAATAGACAAGAGCTAAATGAAGGAAAAGTTTTAGATATACTGAAAGATTTACAACCCGATTTGATTGTTTTAGCTGGATTTTTATGGAAATTCCCAGAGCCTATCATCAAAGAATATCCTAATAAGATTATAAACATCCATCCAGCATTATTGCCAAATTACGGTGGAAAAGGAATGTACGGAATGAATGTGCACCAAGCCGTTTTAGACAGTAAAGAAAAAGAAACCGGAATCACCATTCATTATGTAAATGAACATTACGACGAAGGTGAATTCATCTTCCAAAAATCGGTCAACATAGAAGATTGCCAAACAGCGGAAGCAATAGCTGATAAAATACATGTTCTAGAACACCAATATTTCCCTGAAGTAATCGAAAAACTCATAACTCATAATTCATAATTTTGAACTCTTATCAAGTCCACATCTATACCGACGGCGCAGCCAAAGGAAACCCCGGAAACGGAGGTTATGGCGTAGTCATGGAATTAGTGGGCACACCCCATAAAAAAGAATTCTATGAAGGTTTTCGTTTGACAACAAACAACAGAATGGAACTTCT
>CAIRMK010000428.1 GCA_903879645.1 uncultured Bacteroidota bacterium | reverse complement strand
TCAAAAACACCAAGTAGAAAAAATAGTTTGGAGCACACCAGGAGTTTGGTTTGTAGAAAACAATTTAGAAGTAGGGTTTGATGATTAATTGAGAATTACGAATTGAGAATTAGGAATTAGGAATTTAGCATTGAGTCATTTATATCTAAAATATATAGTAAAATAAAACAACAATAATGAAAGCAAACATTGGAATTACCGACAAAAACAGCCAAGCGGTTGTTAATGAATTAGCTAAAATATTAGCAGATGAATTCGTGCTCTACACTAAAACCAGAAATGCACACTGGAATCTTGAAGGACCTGATTTCTACGAAAAGCATAAATTCTTCGAAATGCAATATACCCAATTAGAAAACTTTACCGACAAAGTAGCCGAACGCATCCGAACCTTAGGATATTATGCACCCGCAACACTAGCTTCTTTTTTGAGCTTGACGCAACTGACAGAATTCAGTCGTGAGAAAAACGATAGCAATGGTTTTATGAAAGAATTATTGATGGATCACGAAAGTATCATTATTAAATTGAGAGAAAATATTGCCAATTTTGCTTTTGAATATAAAGATGCTGGGACTAGTGATATCATGACTTACTTGCTAGAGGAACACGAAAAAATGGCTTGGTTATTACGTTCTCACCTATAAAAATACTACCCATGAAAGTAACTAAAAAAGTCTTATTGGCATTAGACTATAACCCAAATGCTACTAAAATTGCCGAGATAGGCTTCTCTTTTGCTAAGGCAATGGATGCCGAAATAACACTATTGCACGTGGTGGAAAACGAAGTGTATTATACCTCGTTTATGACTTCTCCAATAACAGGATTGGGCGATTTTGATAGCGCTACTTTTTATCAATACATGAATAGCGAAGGCTTAACGGAAGCCGCCAACTACTATTTGGAAAAAATAAAAAAACACTTAAACGATACCAAAATAAAAACATTGGTAGAAAGAGGACACTTTGCCGAAGTGATTCTAAAAACAGCCAAGCACTTAAAAGCCGACATGATTATCATGGGGTCACACAGCCAAAAATGGTTAGAACAAGTACTTATTGGAAGCACCACAGAAAACGTTTTGAACCAAACACAAATACCTTTGCTTATCATTCCTACTAAGAAGAAAAAGTAAACTTTGCAATTCGATTAACGCAATAGACCTGACAGATTTTAAAATCAGTCAGGTCTATTTTATGGTGTCCTCAATGTTCTGATATTTACCGGTTAGCCGTTTTATTTCTATGATTTTATTCTCACTAAAAAATATTTGTAGAATATCTGGATAATCATTGTTGGGAGAAATGATATTCAACACAACCATATTTTCATCAACAACTATATTTTTTATTTTGCTCTCGTTATTATATAAGATAAAAATTGCCCCAAGATCTTCTGCAAATTGTTTTTTTTCTATCTTATTAAGCAAACTGATTCCTATGAATTCTTTATAGAATTTTTTCTCCATACCAAAATACCAAATAGGTAAATGGACTATTACTTCTTTAGTTTGAT
>CAIRMK010000427.1 GCA_903879645.1 uncultured Bacteroidota bacterium | reverse complement strand
TGCTTTTCTCTTCGTCCTCTTTCATCTTCCTATTTAGTTTTACTTCTGGTGCATCCAAGCCATAAAGTCGGATTTCTTTTTTCATTTGAGTGAAACGATTGCAAATGATGATGCTATCTCCATCAAGGACTTCTTCAATTTGCCAATGGGTTTCCACTATGTACGGTGCTTTTGCGTTGTATTGCATTGATTTACAGTTATTTAAGTTATTGATATTCAAAGATAATCATTGAAATTTGTCTTATGAATTTTATCTAATTATTAACTTTTTAAATCTTAAAAAAATGGCAAGACAAAAAGGTGTTATTAAGTACGTGGGAACTCTTGGAGATATCCGACACTTCAAAATTAAAGGACAGGAAGGTTACTTCGCTGGAATGATTGGTGGACCAACTGGCGACCAAGTATTAACTGCTCCTGAATTTGAGAGAACTCGTGAGAATATGAACGAATTTGGCGCTTGTGCCAAAGCTGGAAAAGCGGTTCGTACTGGTTTATCACAATTGATGAAGCAAATGGCAGACAGCCAAGTAACAGGAAGATTAACTTCTATTATGAAGAAAATCAACTTGGAAGACCAAACGGAAGCCAGAGGGTACCGTAAAATTGAAATTACTACACAACGTAGTTATTTAAAAGGTTTTGAGTTTGATAAAAATACTTCATTCAATGGTATTTTTAACGCTCCTTATTCTTTAACTCACGGAGTTGATAGAGAAACTGGCGATTTGACTGTGGCAGAATTTAACCCTGCTAATTTGGTAAATGCTCCATCAGGAGCTACACATTTCCGATTGGTTAACACTCTTTCTGTAGTGAGTGATTTTGAATACAATGCAACCACAAACAGTTATGATCCTATGGATGCTGACTTGAATGAGGTAAATGATATTCAATACAGTGACTTCTTGGATTTGTATGCTACAGTTCCAGCCACTACAATTTCTGCAACTTTACCAGGTGGAGCAATCCCAACGGTAAACACAACAGTTTTACAGTGCATCGGAATTGAGTTTTACCAACAAGTTGGAACGAACTTCTACTTGTTCTCCAGTGGGAACTGCTTGAAAGTCGAGGATGCTTTTTAGAAAAAACTCCAATAAATCCCTCGCCAAAAACGAGGGATTTTTCATTTTAACTCAAATCTATCACAATTATGGAAACAAAAATAATAAGAGTAGCACAGGGCAAAGAAAGTACATTGAGCCAGTTATATATTAACGGCATCTTTCAATGTTATTTGTTAGAAGATAAAATAAGAGAAGTGAAAATCGCTTCTCAAACTGCCATTCCAAGTGGTGTTTTTAGTTTTAAGTTGAACACTCACGGTGCTAAAAATGTTGATTACAAAAAAGCATTTGGAAAGCTGCACGAAGGAATGATTGAAATTTCGGGTTTGCCGAATTTCAATTTTGTGTATATCCATACTGGAAACACCATCAAGGAAACTGCCGGTTGTCCGCTTTGCGGTTTTGGGTTTGGGTTTGTTGATGGCAATTATCAAGTTGCTCAAAGTGTTGCAGCTTACAAAATGATTTATCCAAAATTGGTAGCATTAGCAAAAGTTGAAAACAACAAAATAACTATTGAAAATAATTTTCAATTCTAAAAAGTACAAACAATGGAAAATATCAATAACATCACGGTACTTTTCGGAACACTTATCACTTTGTTACTCTCGGTTGTGGCTTATTTTATCAAGCAATTACACACCGATTTTAAGAGTATGGAGAAAGATTTAATTGAAGTCAAAACAATGGCTTTAATCATCAAAACCGAGTTCAAAAGTGGTAATGACTTACTGAACCAGAAAGTAGAATATTTAGAAAAAAGAGTAAACAACATCGAATTAACAATTTATAAAAATCAAGATTATGAAAAATAGAAGTATGAATGTCGTGGAAAGAGCTTTGGCGCCAACTCCAACATGGTTTAAAATTTTGAGAACAGTTGGAATTGCTTTGGCAACTATTGGCGGAACGATCATTGCTGCTCCTGTTGCTTTACCCGTTGGATTGGTTTCGGCAGCTGGATATTTAGTTTTGGGAGGTAGTATCATTTCGGTAGTTTCACAAACTGCTGTAAAATCCGAAGAAGAGCCAGAACCATAGGAATAAATAACCTTAATAATATGAATTGAAGCTCCGTTTTTCGGGGCTTCTTTTGTTTATAGCAGTCAACAAATGGCAATTGCTTTGCTTTACACCGTTTTATTTAAGTGATGCAATCATATTGCACTTATGTATCGGTTTGCTTGGGAATAAGGTGCAAACAATCCTAGTCCGCAAGGACCAGGATTGATTTATCTTCTACAATAACGGTATAAAATTACTCTGCGCATATCGTTTATGAGGTTGATATTTTCGTGAAATTGTTTTTCCTGTTGTTCCAGAAGTTTGAGAGCTGCAACATTTTTTTTGTGCTGCTCGTGTTCTACCATCATTAAACTGGCTTGTGGATTGAATTGTTTTTTGAAGTCTGGAAGGCGTAAAAAAGGAATTACGGAACCAACTAAAAACTGATGCCAGAATTTTGTTTGCCATAAACTATAAGCAATAAAAAAGAGATTTTCGCAATCATCCACGTTTTGAAAAAT
>CAIRMK010000426.1 GCA_903879645.1 uncultured Bacteroidota bacterium | reverse complement strand
TTGAATACAACGCTACTACTAACAGTTATGATCCTATGGATGCTGACTTGAATGAGGTAAACGATATTCAATACAGTGACTTCTTGGATTTATACGCTCCAGTTCCTGCAACAACTATTACTGCAACTTTACCAGGCGCAGTTGTACCGACAGTAAATGTTACTGTTTTGCAATGTGTTGGAATTGAGTTCTACCAACAAGTGGGAGCAAATTACTACTTGTTTGCAAGTGGAAACTGCTTGAAAGTTGAGGACGCTTTTTAGAAAAAAATCCAAAAAATCCCTCATCAAAAGTGAGGGATTTTTCATTTAACATCAAATCTATCAATCCAATGGAAAGCAAAATAATAAGAGTAGCACAGGGCAAAGAAAGCACATTGAGCCAGTTGTACATTAACAACATCTTTCAATGTTATTTGTTAGAGGATAAAATTAGAGAAGTTAAAATCGCTTCACAAACTGCCATTCCAAAAGGTATTTATAGTTTGAAATTAAATACTATTGGAGCTAAAAATGTGGATTACAAAAAAGCATTTGGAAAACTACACGAAGGAATGATTGAAATAAGCGGTTTACCAAACTTTAGTTTTGTTTATATCCATACCGGAAATACCATAAAAGATACTGCCGGTTGTCCGCTTTGTGGTTTTGGTTTCCAGTTTGTTGATGGTAATTATCAAGTTACTCAAAGTGTTGCAGCTTACAAAATGATTTATCCCAAATTAGTAGCATTGGCGAAAGTTGAAAACAATACAATGATCATTGAAAATAATTTTCAATTCTAAAAAGTTCAAACAATGGAAAATATAAACATCATCGCTACACTTTTTGGAACACTTATCACTTTACTACTTTCAATTGTAGCTTATTTTATCAAGCAATTACACACTGATTTTAAGAGTATGGAAAAAGATTTGGTTGAAGTCAAAACTATGGCTTTAATCATCAAAACCGAGTTCAAAAGTGGTAATGACTTACTGAACCAAAAAGTAGAATATTTAGAAAAAAGAGTAAATAACATTGAATTAACAATCTTAAAAAATCAAGATTATGAAAAATAATAATTTGAATATAGTTGAAAGAGCTTTGGCTCCAACACCAAAATGGTTTAAAATTCTCCGTACTGTTGGAATTGCTTTGGCTAGTATTGGCGGAACTATCATTGCTGCGCCTGTTGCGTTGCCTGTTGGATTGGTTTCGGCAGCTGGATATTTAGTCCTGGGCGGAAGCATCATTTCGGTAGTTTCACAAACGGCGGTTAAAGCTGAAGAACAGCCAGAACCAAAGGAATAAAAAAACAATAAATACACTTTAGAAGCTCCGTTTTTCGGGGCTTCTTTTGTTTATGGCAGTCAATAAATGGCAATTGCTTTGCTTTTCACCGTTTTATTTAAGTGGTGCAATCATATTGCACTTATGTATCGGTTTGCTTGGGAATAAGGTGCAAACAATCCTAGTCCGCAAGGACCAGGATTGTTTTATTTTCTACAATAGCGGTATAAAATTACTCTTCGCATATCGTTTATGAGGTTGATATTATCGTGGAATTGCTTTTCCTTTTGCTCTAGAATTTTGAGAGCTGCAATGTGCTTAACGTGTTCTTCGTGTTCTTGCATCAT
>CAIRMK010000425.1 GCA_903879645.1 uncultured Bacteroidota bacterium | reverse complement strand
TTAAGAAATATTTTTTCTGCTTCGGAATATTTTTTATTGCCATAATAAAATTCACCTAAATCATCCAACGATATTGTGTAATCAACACTTAAAGTGTCTCCAACTTTTACAAATTGATTGATTTTGTCTTGTAAAGTAGCAATCTCATTTTGAGTATCTTGTGCTTGACATAAATAAGAAAATAATGTCAAAATTAAAGTTGCAATCCATTTCATATTTTGATATTTTACTCAAAGTTAATTTTTAATTGTTTATCACTTGGTTGTTTTAGTTGTATTTTCAACACTCTAAATCTGTTAATTAATTCTAAATTTGCAAAAAACTAAAAATGTTTTGTATATTTGTACAACCTAAACGTCACGGACGTATTGAATAGGTTGCATTCGTACAACACAATTCGTAGGTAAAGTCCAATTAACGCCGTTAGTTGGGCTTTTTAAATTTATACATAGTATGAAATACCAATCGGCTTACTTTTTGTTTCTTAGTACTTTGCACCGTTCGGACTTCCTTAACAACAATTTTTCTATTTTCAATTATTTTTTCAAATTGCAGTAAGGGTAAATTAGTTCTTTTAGTATCACCCAAATGTTTTACCTCATCTGGGTACAAAACAACCTCTAACCATCTAATAAAGTCTTCGCGTTCTATGGCAACCTGCCCTCTTTTGGCTTCTGTTATTGGGTTAGAATGTTGCTGCAAGGTGTGTATTATGCCATAATTATCTATTGTAATTACATGGTTTGAAATATCAATGTTTGTTGTGGTCATAACCATTATTGCCAGCTCCTCTGGAACCATACAAACATCAATCTTCACATGAAATGGAGTTGTTGATTCTAAACAAGCATCATACAAGGAATTTATTTTATCTTTTATATCTTCAAAATCCATTGAATATCTTTTTTCTACAAATTTGCAATTATTTTCCTAATTGTTTCCAAATGGCATCGGCTTTCTCTTGATATTCTTTGACATTAGAGTGAAAATAGGCAATCGCTAAAATACGTTGAGCATCAACGCTTTCCCGTTCACCTTTTGGTAGTAACTGTTTAGTTAAGATAGAAATTGCTCCATTTGAATTTTCTAACAAATCTGAAACACAAGCCATATTAATATATCCTTTCGTAAAATTAGGGTCTAAACGAATCGCTTCTTCAAAATCTTTCTGGGCTTCATTCAAAAGCTTTTCCATATCATCATTGGTATCATCGAAACCGCCTCTAGTTATTTCTTTACGCAATCGGCTTTTATTTTCAATTTCTAATGGATATAAAAATCTTTCGGGGCTTGCTTTTTCAATTGCATTTGGTGCTTTTAAATCAAGTGCTTTTCGAGTTTTAGCAACACCTAAATTATTATAGTTCTCTCTTGAAGGAAAATCGTTATTGACTGTATTAAAAGCCTCTATAGCTTTATCATAATTTTTTTCCTGCATAAATTTTAATCCAAGTGTAAAGGTTTCATATAACCTTTTGGCTTTTAATAAGGCATTTTTAGCAATTTCTTTTCTTTGCACTTTTGTTGGGTAACCATCGGTATCTTTTAATTGATATTGGTTATAAACGGCATCTAATAATTTGGGCTGTACTTCAAATGGTTCATAACCCGCAATAGCAGCATAAAACAAGCCTTTATCATCGGCTTGGGTTTCATAAATTATTTTTTGGTTTTTGTCAATCAACTTAACTTTTTTAGAAAACACTTCATTTTTATTGCGAATTGCAAAAGCAAAATCTGTACAAAAACTATGTTCGTTATAATAGTGCGCCAATTCATGACTTATGACTACAGACAAAGCATT
>CAIRMK010000424.1 GCA_903879645.1 uncultured Bacteroidota bacterium | reverse complement strand
TGTATAGATAGTGTATAGATAGTGTATAGATAGTGTATAGATAGTGTATGCATAATGCATGGCTGTGGTACCCCCCTATTTTTGCAAATTGACATATATTACTATATAAATCTTTTGTTAAACATTAACTGCCATCTTGTCAGATTTTATTTTTTAGTATTATCTTTGTAGACCGAGAATCTCGAAGATTATTATTTATGGAAAAGGAAATTGATGAAAAACTGCAAGGACAAAGTTTAGTTCTTGAGCACAAAGCAGAGAATACTAAAAAACTTTATATTGAAAGTTATGGTTGCGCTATGAATTTTTCGGATAGCGAAATTGTAGCTTCTATCCTTACAAAAGAGGGTTATAATACAACACAAATATTAGAAGAAGCCGATTTAGTCTTGGTAAACACGTGTTCGATTCGTGATAAGGCAGAGCAAACTGTTAGAAAACGTTTGGAAAAATACAATGCGGTGAAACGCATCAATCCAGGTATGAAGGTTGGAGTTTTAGGCTGTATGGCAGAACGATTAAAAACACAGTTTTTAGAAGAAGAGAAAATTGTGGATATGGTAGTTGGTCCGGATGCTTATAAAGATTTACCCTATTTATTAAAGGAAGTTGAAGAAGGAAGAGATGCTATCAATGTAATTTTATCTAAAGAGGAAACGTATGGCGATATCTCTCCTGTACGATTGATGAGCAATGGAGTCACTGCCTTTGTTTCCATTACTCGCGGATGTGATAATATGTGTACCTTTTGTGTAGTGCCATTTACTCGTGGAAGAGAACGAAGCCGTGAACCACAAAGCATTATGGTGGAGATTCAGAATTTGTGGGACAACGGATTTAAAGAGATTACTCTTTTAGGTCAAAATGTTGACAGTTATTTATGGTATGGTGGTGGATTGAAAAAAGATTTTGACAAAGCTTCGGAAATGCAAATTGCAACGGCTGTTACATTTGAACATTTATTAGAAATGGTAGCTGTGGCTTTTCCTAAAATGAGAATTCGTTTTTCGACATCCAATCCGCAGGACATGCATGAAGAAGTGATGCATGTGATTGCTAAGTATCCAAACATCTGTAATCATATTCATTTGCCTGTTCAATCAGGTAGCGACCGAATACTTGCAGCAATGAATCGCTTACACACTCGTGAAGAGTATATGAAATTGATTGATACTATTAAATCTATAATTCCTGATGCTTGTATCACACAAGATATGATTGCTGGTTTTCCAACTGAAACCGAAGAAGATCATCAAGACACACTCTCATTAATGGAGTATGTGAAATATAGTTTTGGCTATATGTATGCCTATTCGGAAAGACCTGGAACCTTAGCGGGACGAAAGATGGAAGACGATGTTCTAGAAGAAACTAAAATGCGACGCCTTCAAGAGATTGTTGATTTACAAAGAATTCATAGTGGTTTTAGAACACAAGAGTTTCTCGGAAAAACGGTTGAAGTATTGGTTGAAAAACCGTCTAAAAAATCAGCAAACGATTTATCTGGAAGAAATTCTCAAAGTATAGTTGTTGTCTTCCCTAAGGAGCATTATAAAATTGGTGATTTTGTAAATGTAAAAATAACGAATTGTACTAGTGGAACATTGATCGGTGAAGCGGTCGGATACTCGGAAATGCAATAAAATTAACTTAAGCCACAACAATATGGAATCTATTCAAAACATAAAACAACGATTTGAAATTATTGGGAACGACCCAAAACTTAATCGTGCAGTAGAAAAAGCCATTCAGGTTGCTCCTACTGATATTTCGGTGTTGGTAGTTGGTGAGAGCGGTGTTGGAAAAGAAAGTATACCTAAGATTATACATTCGCTTTCACACAGAAAACACGGAAAATATATTGCTGTTAATTGCGGTGCCATTCCGGAAGGTACTATTGATAGTGAATTGTTTGGACATGAAAAAGGATCTTTTACTGGCGCTACTGGAACTCGCGAAGGTTACTTTGAAGTAGCCGATGGCGGGACTATTTTTCTTGATGAAGTGGGTGAATTGCCTTTAACTACTCAAGTACGTTTGCTTCGTGTATTGGAAAATGGAGAATTTATAAAAGTTGGTTCCTCTCAAGTGCAAAAAACAAACGTAAGAATTGTGGCTGCCACCAATTTAAATTTATTTGATGCTATAGAAAAAGGAAAGTTTAGAGAAGATTTATACTATCGTTTGAGTACTGTAGAAATTGCTTTACCTCCTTTACGTGACAGAAAAGATGACATTCATTTACTATTTAGAAAATTTGCTTCGGATTTTGCTCATAAATATAAAATGCCCGCCATTAAGCTAGAAGACAATGCCATACCTTATCTTTTGGGATATCGCTGGAGCGGAAACATTCGACAATTGCGCAATGCGGCAGAACAAATATCAGTTCTTGAAACAAAACGAGAGATTTCTTTACCTACGTTAATGTCCTATTTACCTCAAGACGGAAGTCAATTGCCAAGCGTAATTAAAAACAAAAAAAGCGATAGTGATTTTTCTACTGAGCGAGATATTCTATACAAAGTGCTTTTTGACATGAAAAGTGACTTGAATGATTTGAAAAAATTGACATTAGAACTAATGAAAAATGGTACAAAAGTTCAAGATATTAATCCTAATTTGATTCAGAAAGTATATGGGAAATCGGATGAAGAAACATTTTTTGAAGATCATCCTAGAAGCAATACAGTTCCAACTAGTAATGATGTAGAGCAGGAAGAATTCGAAGACGATGAAGATGACAATAATAATTACCTTTTTGCAGAAACAGTTGAAGAAGAAGAGGTTTTAAAATTGGAACAAAAAGAAATTGAACTCATCAAAAAATCATTAGAAAAAAACAAAGGAAAACGAAAAGCTGCTGCTGATGAACTAGGGATTTCAGAACGGACATTATATAGAAAAATAAAACAATACGATTTGTAGTTAATTGATAATTAAAATTTGACAATTAACAATTAGAATATAATATCTTTGACTTTTAATTTTTTTGATGAAAACATTCAAATACCTTTTATTGCTTTTAATTGCATTAACTCTAAATAGTTGTCGCATATATAATTTTACAGGAACTGGACAAATAGATGCTAAAACTTTTCAAGTGAATTATTTTCAAAATAATGCGCCTTTAGTTCAACCTGGAATTGAAAGAACTTTTACTCTTAAATTACAGGACCTTATCCAAAATCAAACCAATTTGAATTTAGCTAGTAGCAATGGTGATTTGTTATATGAAGGTGAAATAACTGGCTACAGCATTTCTCCAATGTCAGCAACTGCCGCTCAAACTGCAGCACAAAACCGATTGACGATTACAATAAATGTTAGATTTGTAAATAAAAAGAAAGACGCTGATAATTTTGAAAAACCTTTTTCCTTTTATTATGATTACCCAGGTGACCAGCAGTTAATTGGATCAAATCTCTCTTCTGCTTTAGATATAATTTTCGAAAGAATAACACAAGATGTATTTAATGAATCATTAGCAAAATGGTAAATAATTGATGGTATTCAGTAACTGTTGGCAGTGAATTACTAAATTTACCTCTCAAACTGAGAATTGAAAACGGAAAACTTTAAAAACTTGAATGTAACTGATTATACATATCTCATTAATAAACCCGATGCCATAAACGAGCGTCAAAGTGATGGTTTGGAAAAAATAATGGAAGAATTCCCTTATTTTCAAAGTGCTCGGATATTACGATTGAAGCATTTATACAATCAGGATAGTTTTAAATACAATTATGCTTTAAAAGTTGCTGCTGCATATACAACAGACAGAAGTGTTTTATTTGATTTCATAACTTCTGATAATTTTGTGACTGTTCAAAATGGACTTTATGATCAAAAAATAGCAGAACTTCTCAATATTACTGTAATTGAAAGTGAAGTTGTTGAATATTCTACACCATCAGAATACAAAAACACATTAGAGCAATCGATTCTTTCTTCTATTGCGCAAGCCAAACCTCAGGAAGAAATTATAGCGGAAAAATTGGAAATAGGAAAACCATTAGAATTTACGAAACAAGAAAAACACTCCTTCCAAGAATGGTTGCAACTATCACGATTAAAACCTATCGAAAGAAAAGAAATTCCAATTGAAGAAAATCTAGAAAAAAAGAAAAAATTAGATATCATCAATAAATTTATAGAGACAAATCCTAAGATTCCACCCGTTACTAAAGAAAATAACAGCCCTACTTCGGTTCCTGTTACAGAAGACAAATCCTACTTAATGACCGAAACTTTAGCAAAAGTTTATTTGGAACAAAAAAAATATTCAAAAGCAATTCAAGCTTATGAAATATTAATTTTGAAATATCCAGAAAAAAGTAGTTTCTTTGCAGACCGAATTTCGGATATTAAGAATTTACAACAAAACAATAATAGTTAAACAATGAACACATTTACAATTTTTTTAGTACTGATAACAATAGTTTGTTTCTTACTAATCATAGTAGTTATGGTACAAAACCCTAAAGGAGGCGGCTTATCATCTTCATTAGGTGGCTCTACACAAATGGGTGGAGTTCAAAAAACTACTGACTTTTTAGATAAAAGTACATGGGTATTAGCTGCAACATTAATTGCATTAGTATTATTATCAAGTTTGAGCTTTACAGGAAGTTTAAGTGATAACAAAAAAGTAATCGACCCAGCTCAGTCAACTGCAACAAAAGCAGATGACAAAACTAAACCCGCTGCAACGACTGCTAAACCTGCTGCAACAAAACCAGTTGCTGCTCCTGCTACTCCAGCAAAAAAATAATATTTATATATTTCATTAAGAAGTCCCGAGTAATATCGGGATTTTTTTTTGAAAAAATTATTACTTACAATTTGGTTTTACACTCTGAAAATATGTCAGTTTAACCCAAATGGCACAATTTGTGTCTAAAAAAAGACAATACTAAAATCTTAATTACAAAAATATATACGTTATGGCATTACAAATCAAACCACTTTCGGACAGAGTAATAGTGGAACCGGCAGCTGCCGAAACACAAACAGCCTCAGGAATTATTATTCCTGACACAGCCAAAGAAAAACCACAAAAAGGAACTGTTTTAGCGGTTGGGAATGGTAAAAAAGACGAACCAATGACTGTTAAAGTTGGTGATACTGTTCTTTATGGTAAATACGCAGGTACCGATTTAAAACTAGATGGAAAAGACTATCTAATCATGCGTGAAGATGATATTCTTGCAATAATCTAAATTTTGTTTCAAGTTTTAAACTTCAGGTTTCAAATGTAAATCTGAAAATAAACAGCAAACAAAAAAATATTAAAAATTAAACAAAAAATTAAAAATGGCAAAAGATATAAAGTTCGATATTGAAGCACGTGACGGATTAAAACGTGGTGTTGATGCATTAGCAAATGCAGTAAAAGTAACTCTAGGACCAAAAGGTCGTAATGTAATTATTGGAAAATCATTTGGTGGACCTAACGTTACAAAAGATGGTGTTACCGTTGCAAAAGAAATTGAATTAAAAGACCCATTAGAAAATATGGGAGCTCAAATGGTGAAAGAAGTTGCTTCTAAAACCAATGATTTAGCTGGTGATGGAACTACAACAGCAACCGTACTAGCGCAAGCAATTGTAAAAGAAGGGTTGAAAAATGTAGCTGCTGGTGCCAATCCAATGGATTTGAAACGTGGTATAGACAAAGCCGTTGAAGCTATTGTGGCTGATCTTGGGAAACAAGCTAAAGTAGTAGGGAGCGATTCTGAAAAAATCAAACAAATTGCTTCTATTTCTGCAAACAATGATGAAGTAATTGGTGAATTAATCGCGACTGCTTTTGGAAAAGTTGGTAAAGAAGGTGTTATCACAGTTGAAGAAGCAAAAGGAACGGATACTTATGTTGATGTCGTGGAAGGAATGCAGTTTGACAGAGGATATCTATCTCCTTATTTTGTTACGAATCCAGAAAAAATGAATGTAGAATTGGAAAATCCTTACATTCTTTTATATGATAAAAAAGTGTCTTCTTTAAAAGAATTACTTCCTGTTTTAGAGCCAGTAGCTCAATCTGGAAAACCATTATTGATTATCGCAGAAGATGTTGATGGCGAAGCACTATCCACCTTAGTGGTCAATAAATTACGTGGTGCTTTGAAAATTGCTGCAGTAAAAGCTCCAGGATTTGGAGACAGAAGAAAAGCCATGTTAGAAGACATTGCCATCCTAACTGGTGGAACTGTAATTGCAGAAGAAAGTGGTTATACACTTGAAAATGCAACTTTGGAAATGTTGGGAACTGCTGAGAAAATTACCATTGACAAAGACAACACGACTATTGTAAATGGTGCTGGAAACGCTGATTTAATCAAAAATAGAGTAAATCAAATCAAAAGTCAAATGGAAACTACGACTTCTGATTACGACAAAGAAAAATTGCAAGAGCGTTTGGCTAAATTAGCTGGTGGAGTAGCTGTACTTTATGTTGGTGCTGCTTCGGAAGTAGAAATGAAAGAGAAAAAAGACAGAGTTGACGATGCTTTACATGCCACTCGTGCTGCTGTTGAAGAAGGAATTGTTGCTGGAGGTGGTGTAGCTCTATTGAGAGCAAAATCTGCTTTAGCATCCATCAAAGCGGATAATGCAGATGAAGCTACAGGAATCCAAATTGTTTTTCGCGCTGTAGAATCTCCATTACGTACTATTGTTGAAAATGCAGGTCTTGAAGGTTCAGTAGTGGTAGCAAAAGTTTCGGAGGGAACAGGTGATTTTGGTTACAATGCTAAAACTGATGAATATGTAGATATGCTAAAAGCTGGAATTATCGATCCTAAAAAAGTAACTCGTGTGGCATTAGAAAACGCTGCTTCTGTTGCGGGAATGATACTTACTACCGAATGTGCTTTAGTAGAAATTAAAGAAGAAAACGCTGGTGGCGGAATGCCAATGGGCGGTGGAATGCCGGGAATGATGTAATCTTTATTAATTTCCAAAAAACAAATAACAAAATACAATGTTTGTTACCTAATCCGCTTCGTCAATGATGAAGCGGATTTTTGCATTGTAGTAGTCATAGAAATTTAAATCTATTCCATTTTGATGCTTTAAGTATTAATATTTAAGGCACCGAATTTAATATCTTAAAAAGATATTTTTGATTTTAAATAATCATAATAGAATCCTAAAGTGATTAATGATTACTACTTTAAAAGGTGAAAACAGTATTTTGCATATACATTTCAAACTCCTATTTCTACTACTTTGTTCTAAAATGTTTTAAAAAACAACTATATTTGAAATTACTAAAACCAAAACTATGGAGTTTATTATTTTCATTTTAGCTATTTGTATTGTTATATTATTTAGTAATTTCTATAATTTAAAAAAAAAAATAATTTTATAAAATCAGTTATTGAAAGATATAGTGAGGAGAGTTCACTTTTGAAAAGTGAATTTAATGCATTAAAAAAAATGATTGATGGAGAGACAATTTCTTCGGAAATTAGTGTAACGCAAGAGGAAGTTAAAATTCCTGAGGTTGAAGTTGCTCCTGAGGTTATTCCGGAAATTGTGCTTGAAGATGCTTCGTTGCATTTTACTCCAATAGAGGAAGATGTTGTTGAACGTGAGCTTTCGGTTGAGAAAATGGAGCCGATTGCGACTCCCGTAATTGAAGAACCGATTGTTACTTATGAAAGTCAACCATCGCCTAGTGTTGAAAAACAAGTTGTGATTGAAGAAAAAGTGTATTTAGAAAGTGCTTTTTCTAAGTTTATGAAAACTGCCGAAAAACAGTTTGCCGATAACTGGACTGGGATTCTTGGAACAGCGATTATGGTTCTTGGAATTGGGTATTTGAGTATTTATACAGCGTTGAAAGTGGCACCACTGTTTAGAGTTTTAATCTTATGGCTTTATGCCGGATTGCTTGTTGGTTCGTATTATTTTTTACAGAAAAAAGAAAAATGGACTACTACCGGTTTGTGGTTGCGAAGTGCTGGAGCGAGTTTGTTTTTGTTTGGCTGTTTTGGTGCGTCGCAAATTCCTGCGTTGACCTTTATTGCTAATCCGATTTTTAGTTATGCTTTAATTGGATTGGGAATTGCGTTGAATTTGTATGTTGGTTATATCATAAAAAAGCAAACTTTTTTATCGCTTCATGTGATTTTGAGTATGTTGATTTTATGTGTTATTCCGGAAAAGACTTTGGCGACGTTTATCTTGGCAGCGATTACAGCTACTATTGGCATTGTGCTATCGTATAAAGAAAAATGGGAATATCATTTGTTGGTTGTTATCACGGCATTTATTGTTTTTGATATTTGGTTTAATGCTCAAGGAACAAAACTTTCGTTAACCGAAAACATCATTGCAATATTTGGAATTATAGCGGTCGCAGGAAGTTGTATGGTGATGCAATATCGCAGTTTTTATGAGAATACTTTTTTTGACAAAACTGCTTTTATAACGCATTTAACGAATTGGGTTTTGTTTGCTACAGGATTGATTTTGCATTCAACTGGTAGTCGATTTAAGACTTTTGTTTTGTTTGTTGGTGCGTTGATTTGTTTGTTTATTGCCCTTAAAGCTAGAAAAAGAAAGATTTATTGGTTGTATCATTTGGATGGAATGGTTGCTTTTGTTTTATTGGCATTAAGCATCATCATGCTGAACGATTGGAATGTTGGTTTTGACATTATCGCTTGTATTTTGTATCTGCTTGTTTTGGTTTGCTTGTTTGTGGTTTACAAAGAAAAAGAAAGCTTGCTGTATAAAATTTTTCTAGGAATCAATCATGTTATGGCTGTTGCACTAATTATTTTTTCGGCATTGATGATTAGCGATTCATTAGCGATTAAAAATAGTACTAATGCTTTGGTGACTACAATTGTATTGTCGATAATTGCCATTTTGGTTCCTATTTATACTTCGATAAAAAAAGAATTTGAATCTATTGATGCTTTTTTTGGAGCCAAAAATTTAAGTTTGAATGGATTGCTAGCCATTGCATTTTCACTATTTGTGCTTTTGAAAAGCAACGATGTGTTAACTCATAATTTGTTTGTTGTGGTTGTTTTTGGAATTGCCATTGTATGGTGTTCTTTGAAACAAAAATTTAAAAACAACACGTTTGATATTGGAAGAATTCTTTTCTACACTTTAAGTGTTTTTATTGGTGTTTTCATTATTAAAATTCAGGACAAATCGTATTTTGATTTTGTTTTTGCTGGCGGATTAATAGCTGTTATAACATTCAATTGGATAGTTAAACATTTCTATAAAACTGATTTTATCATCCGATTTGTTGGAATCATCGGAATGAATGCTTTGTTACTTTTGTTGGTTTATAAATATTTATCTCATTATCAAATTATACAAATTTTCAGTGTCTTCGGAATTGGTTTATTGAACCATGAGTTTCTTTGGAATACCTATAAAAAGAATAGTTTGACCACCGTCAACCAAACTTTGTTGTTCTTTTTCTATTACTTCTTTACCCTAATAGGAAGTGCCTTGTTCTTGTATCATACTCCTGATTTTTCAACTACTGAAATTGGATTGACTTGTTTAGGAATTTCTGGAATCGAATTGTATGTGTTATTTGCAAAACGCCTCAGAAATAATTCGGAAGAAACAATTAAAGAATGGACCGATTTTAATTTGATGAATTCTGAATTGCTGCTTTTTAACATGGTTGTATTTGGTTTTTCTTGTTTGCAAACGGAGTATGTTTCAATTGTTTTTGGGCTTTTTGCTATGCTCTCTTTTATCGGATTTGGGAAATATGGGGAATTCAAACGTTTTAATAATTACTCTTTCCTTTTATTAATTGGTAGTGCAATTATGACAATTTACATAGCATTTGACAATTACAATGAAAAAGAAAAAACCATTGTTTATTTAACTCAAGTTGTAACTGTTTTACTTTCTATTGGTTATTCTTATTTACAATACAAAAGCACGGACGAAAAAGCGAAACGATTTAGTATTGTGTTGCCTTATATTCAAAATTTATGGATTGCATTATTACTTTTTATCCAAGTGGATTTAAGTTATCTGCCAATATTGTTTATGATTTTAGCGTTGATTAATTTCTGGCTGATTACCAATAATAAAATCAAAATTGAATTTCATTTTGTGCCTGTAATTGCTTTTTTAGCGATTATTTTTTCAGTTTATTATAGTTTCGACAAACTCAATAGTTTTAATGCAATTGATTGGATATTGCAATTAGGAAGTGTGGTATTAGGATTACTTCTTGCTATTCTTCTAAACAAAAAAGAAGAAGTAGAATCCTTGAAATCCTACTACCAAATTGTATTGAATGTTTGGCTTTCGTTGATTATGTTTTCGCAGTTACCACACAAATGGCTTCCAGTATTTTGGGCAGCAACAGCTATTTTGAATTTATACCTTTATTATAGAAAAATTAGCAAAGAGAAAAACATTAGCATCGTTTATTATTTGTTAGCCAACTTGCATTTAGGGTTTCTAAGTTTTAATTTTTATGAATCTAAATTCTTAGCTATTTATCTTTTAATTTTTGCGCTATTAGCCGTTTATATTTATTTAGCTTATAAATGGATGGAAGAATTTAAACTTAAAAACAGTTTACTTATTTATCCGGCCACATTAAGTATTGGATGTTTCTTATATTTAACATTTGACAAAGGCATTTTGACTTTCTTCTGGATTTTAGAAGCATTAGGATTGTTGATTTTAGGCATTTTGCTCAAAGAGAAATATTTTAGATATGTTTCGCTTTCACTTGTAGGATTATGTGTGGTTCGATTAATGTTCTTCGATTTATCCAATGCTGACTTCTTGATTAGAGCATTGGTTTTACTTGGAGTTGGAGTTGTTTTATTAGTAATGAATAGCCTGTTTAAGAAGTATAAAGATAGATTTGATTAAAAAAATATACTTTTTTGTAACTTTTTTGCAACTCAATCCGTATAACAACCTGAACACTTTAAAGTAAAGGAGAAAAAATACATGAGACAACTCAAAATCACCAAGCAGGTAACCAATCGTGAAACTGCTTCCTTAGACAAATACCTACAAGAAATTGGAAAAGTTGATTTGATTACTGCCGACGAAGAAGTGGAATTGGCACAACGCATCAAAGCAGGTGACCAACGTGCTTTAGAGAAATTGACTAAAGCCAATTTACGTTTCGTAGTATCTGTTGCTAAACAATACCAAAATCAAGGTCTTACGCTTCCCGATTTAATTAATGAAGGAAATTTAGGTTTGATTAAAGCAGCGCAACGTTTTGACGAAACTCGTGGTTTCAAATTTATCTCATACGCAGTTTGGTGGATTCGCCAATCAATTCTTCAAGCGCTTGCAGAACAATCGCGTATTGTTCGTTTACCTTTAAACAAAATTGGTTCTATCAACAAAATCAACAAAATGTATGCTTTATTAGAGCAATCTAATGAAAGACCACCTTCTGCTGAAGAAATTGCGAAAGAACTTGATATGACTGTAAATGATGTGAAAGAGTCAATGAAAAACTCTGGACGTCACTTGTCAATGGATGCACCTCTTGTTGAAGGAGAAGATTCTAACCTATATGATGTCTTACGTTCTGGTGAATCTCCAAATCCAGATAGAGAATTGATTCACGAATCTTTACGTACCGAAATTGAGCGTTCGTTAGAAACCTTAACGCCAAGAGAAGCTGACGTAGTTCGTTTGTACTTTGGATTAGGTGACCAGCACCCAATGACTTTAGAAGAAATTGGAGAAACTTTCGATTTAACTCGTGAGCGTGTTCGTCAAATTAAAGAAAAAGCTATTCGCAGATTGAAACATACTTCAAGAAGTAAAATCTTGAAAACATATTTAGGTTAATCCTCTAAACGCAACAACAGTTTCAAAACTGTTCGTTTTTTGATTGATGATTGAAACTCCGGCTGATTACCGGAGTTTTGTTTTTTGCGTGGCAAACAAAACCCCGGTCTGTTCG